>DATCZX010000159.1:0-2787 GCA_036525695.1 Gammaproteobacteria bacterium
TTGGAGGCGCGGGCGATCGCGCTCTCGATCGCCTCCTCGATGCTGTTGCTCGACGTGCCGACCAGCTCGGTCTTCTTGTAGACGTGATGGCCCATGCCTTGCTCCTCGTGCGCTGATTCCGGTTTGACTCCGCGTGCCCGGGCGTTGCCCGGTTGGGAGAAGGCTAGTCCACTTTAACCTGGCATGCCGCGAGCTGCCCGCCCCGGCGGCAGGCACGCGTCAACGCCCGCACGAGGCCGCGTATCAGTGCGCCTGGATGAACCCGGCAGCGAGGTCGGCGACGTCGTCGGCGTAGAGGTCGCGGAAGAAGTGGTCGGCCCCGTCGACCAGCTCGAACTGCACCCGGGTGCCGTCCGCCAGCGGCCCCACCCGCTGCGCGAGCCCGGGCACCACCGTGTCCGCGCTGCCGGCGATCACCAGCACCGGCTTCGGCAGGCGCGGCAGCAGGCCGGGGGTGTCGCGGCGCGGCTCGTCGGCGTAGTAGCCGACGAACGCCGCCGCGCTGGCGCGGGTCTGCGCGCAGTAGAGGAAGTCGATCTCCTCGAGCAGCTCCCCGGGAGCGCCCGCGGCGACCCGCGCCGACGCCTGCGCGAGCAGCGGTGCGAGCTCCCTGCCGTAGCGCTTCCGGTACGCGGCGGCCTCGGCCCCGGCATCCCAGGTCGACGGCGCGAGCAGGATGCTGCCGCGCAGCGCCGGCCGGTCGCGCTCGGCGGCGAACCAGGCGGCCTGGTTGCCGCCGCGCGAGTGGCCGAACAGGTACAGCCGTTGCGCGCCCCGCGCCTGCAGCCAGTCGAGCCAGCTGCCGATCTCGTCGAGCGCGTCGGCGTGGCGGTGCCGGTGCGGCTGCGCGCAGTCGTACATGCCGCGGCGCGCCGACTGGCCGAGGCTCAGCGTCGGCGCCAGCGAGCTGATCCCGCGCGCCGCCAGCGCCTCCTGCAGCGCGACGATGATCTCCATCTGCCGGTGGGCCAGCGTGCCGTGGGTCAGCAGCACCACCGGGCCAGCGTGCCAGTCGGCCCCGGTGGTGACCAGCTCCGCCTCCAGCGTCAGCCCGCCACGGGGCTGGCTGACCGTCTCGGCCCCGGCCGGCAGCATGCCGAGACCCAGCGCCCATGCCATGAGTAACCGACCGATGCGCATGCCTCTCTCCTTCGCCAGCGGTTGCCGTGACGGCTGATGCTGCACCCGCCGGGCGGCCACGGCAACGGGCCGCGCTGCCGGGCCCGGTTCCCGGTCCGGGTGGTGGGGATGCAGCTGCCGCGGTCCGCGACGGGCCGCCGCGGCGTCAGCCGCCGCCGGCCTGCTGCTCGACGAAGCTGCCGAGCGCCTCGACGATGTTCGGGTCGTACTTGCTGCCGCTGCCCTCGCGCAGGATGCCGAGCGCCTTCTCCACCGGCATCGCGGTGCGGTAGTGACGGTCGGCGGTCAGCGCCTCGAACACGTCGGCGACGGCGATGATCTTGGCGAAGTACGGGATCTCGCCGCTGCGCAGGCCGTCGGCGTAGCCGCTGCCGTCGAGGGTCTCGTGGTGCGCCGCGGCGATCACCGGGACCTGGCGGTACTTGCGGCTGAACTTGATCTTGTCGAGGATGTCGCGGGTCAGCGAGGCGTGGCGCTTGATCCGCCGGTACTCGTCGTCGCTGAGCTTGCCCGGCTTCTTCAGCACGCTGTCCTCGACCCCGATCTTGCCGTAGTCGTGCAGCAGCGCGGCGACCCGCAGCACGTCGATGTCGTGGTCCGAGAAGCCGAGGTGGCGGCCGATCGCCACCGCGTAGTGGGCGACCCCCTCGGAGTGGCCGGCGGTCAGCGTGTCCTTGGCGTCGATCGACGCCGCCAGCACGCGCAGCAGGCTCTCGAACTGGACCTCCTGCTCGCGGATCAGCTGGCGGTCCTCGATCATCAGCGCGATCGGGCGCGCCAGCGCCTCGAGCCGCGCCAGGTCGGGCTGGCCGAAGCTGCCCTCGCTCTTGTTGATCGCCTCGAGCACGCCGATCAGCTCGCCCTTGCCGCCCTTCAGCGCCACCGCCATCAGCGAGCGGGTCTTGAAGCCGGTGCGGCGGTCGTGCGAATCGTCGAAGCGGAGATCGCCCTGCACCGTCTCGAGCAGCAGCGACTCGCCGCTCAGCGCGACGGTGCCGGCGATGCCGAGTTTCAGGTTCAGCCGGATGTTGGTCTCGCCGAGGCCGCTGGCATAGATCGAGACCAGCCGCCCGCGCTGCGGGTCGTAGTGGAACAGCGTGCCGCGCTCGCTCTGCGTCTGCTGGATCAGGCGGTCGACCTGCGGCCGCACGGCGTCGAGCACCCAGCCCGCGCCGCCGGTCGCGCTGAGCTCGGCGGCCACCGCCCGGGTCGCGGCGAGGTCGACCTCGGCGTAGGTCCCGCTGCGCTTGTTGATCAGCTGCAGCACGCCGAGCACCTCGCCGGCGTCGCCCAGCACCGGCACCGCCAGCAGCCGCTCGGTGTTGAAATCGGTGATCGAGTCGAGCTCACGGTTGAAGAAGTACTCGGTCTTGGCGTCGGAGACGTTGAGCGGCCGCTTCAGGATCGCCGAGTAGCCGGCGAGGCCCATCTTCAGGCTGACGATCAGCTCGTCCGGGTGCGCGTCGTCGTGGAACGGCGGGCGCAATTCGAGCAGCCGGTGATCGAACAGGAACAGCGTGACCCGCTCGGCGCCGAGGATCTCGCACACCCGGCGCTGGATCACCGCGCCGACCTCGACATCGTCCGCGGCGGCCGCGATCTCTGGCATCAGCGACAGCAGGCTGTCCATACCCGAATCGGCGGAGA
>DATCZX010000160.1:0-4292 GCA_036525695.1 Gammaproteobacteria bacterium
GGGGCCGCGGCCCGCGCGGCGCGGATCGCGTCACGCAGCGGGTCGAACTTCATCACCATCCCGGGGCCGCCGCCGTAGGGCCGGTCGTCGACGGTGCGGTGCCGGTCGCGGGTGAAGTCCCGCGGGTTCCAGGTCACCAGCTCGAGCAGCCCGGCGTCGATCGCGCGCCCGGTGACGCCGCACTCCGCCACGCCCCGGACCAGCTCCGGGAACAGCGTGACGACGTCGACGCGGCTCAGAACTCCGGGTCCCATGCCACCGTCAGCCGGCGCCGCTCGAGGTCGACCTCGACCACCGCGTGCCCGGGGGTGAACGGGATCAGCCGCTCGCGCTCACCGCGCACCACCAGCACGTCGTTCGCCCCGGTCGGGAACAGCCGCTCGACCGTGCCGAGCCGCGTCCCCTCCGTGTTCACCACCTCCAGGCCGACCAGGTCGGCCCAGTAGTACTCGTCCTCGCCCAGCGCGCCGAACGCGCTGCGCGGCACCGCCACGGTCGTCCCGCCCAGCGCGGCGGCGGCGTCGCGGTCGGCGCAGCCCTCGAGCCGGGCGACCAGCGCCTGCGCGTGCACCCGGCCCTCGCGCACCACCCGGGCCTGCCAGCCGCCGTCGCGGTCCTGCAGGTACCAGGGGGCGTACTGCAGGAGGTTTTCCGGGGGGTCGGTCTCCGAGAAGACCTTGACCCAGCCGCGCACGCCGTAGGCTCCGGCGATGCGCCCCACCGGGACCAGGTCGTCGGGCACGCTCATCGCGCCCCGTCCCGCGCCAGCGTCCCCGGCAACCGGGGCCTGCCGGCTCAGGAGGCCTGCTGCTTCAGCAGGCTCGCGACCCGTTCCGAGGCCTGCGCGCCCTGCGCCAGCCAGTAGTCGACCCGCTCGCGGTTGACCGCGAGGCGCTCGGCCTGGCCGGTGGCGATCGGGTTGAAGTAGCCCACGCGCTCGATGTAGCGGCCGTCGCGGCGGTTGCGCCGGTCGGTCACCACGATGTTGTAGAAAGGCCGCTTCTTGGCGCCGCCCCGGGCCAGACGAATCGTAACCATGCTGCGTTCGGTCCCTTGTACTCACCGAGGCACCGTGCCGGGTTCGGCCGGTGCGCGAAACAGCGCATTATAGCGACTCGCCCTGCGAATGGAAGCGCTGGAGGGGCGTCAGAAGCGCATCCCGGGGGGCAGCCGGCCCTGCATGCCGCGCAGCATCTTGCCCAGTCCGCCCTTGGACGCCTTCTTCATCATCTTCTGCATCTGCGTGAACTGCTTCAGCAGCCGGTTGACGTCCTGCACCTGCAGGCCCGCGCCGGCGGCGATGCGCCGCTTGCGCGAGCCGTTGATCACCTGCACGTAGCGGCGTTCCTGCCGGGTCATCGAGTTGACGATGGCGATCTGCCGGCGCACCTCGATGTCGCCGACCTGGCTGCGCATCGCGCCGGGCAGCTCGGCCGCGCCCGGCAGCTTGTCGAGCAGGCTCTCGATGCCGCCCATCGCCTGCATCTGCTGCAGCTGGTCGCGGAAGTCCTCGAGGGTGAAGCCCTTGCCCTTCTTCAGCTTCTGCGCCAGCTTCTCGGCCTGCTCGCGGTCGACCTTGTGCTGCACCTCCTCGACCAGGCCGACCACGTCGCCCATGCCGAGGATCCGCGAGGCCATGCGGTCGGGGTGGAACGGCTCGAGCGCGCCGCTCTTCTCGCCGGTGCCGAGGAACTTGATCGGCTTGCCGGTCAGCTCGCGCACCGACAGCGCGGCGCCGCCGCGCGCGTCGCCGTCGGCCTTGGTCAGGATCACGCCGGTCAGCGGCAGGGCCCGGTCGAAGGCGGCGGCGGTCTTGGCCGCGTCCTGGCCGGTCATGCTGTCGACCACGAACAGCGTCTCGACCGGGTCCAGCGCCGCGTGCAGCCGGCGGATCTCGTCCATCATCGCCGCGTCGACGTGCAGCCGGCCGGCGGTGTCGACGATGATCACGTCGACGATGCGGCGGCGGCCCTCGGCCAGCGCCGCCTCGGCGATCGCCACCGGGTCCTGGTCGGGGCGGCTGGGGAAGAACTCGGCGCCGGTCTCGCCGGCCAGCGTCTGCAGCTGCTCGATCGCCGCCGGGCGGTAGATGTCGCAGCTGACCAGCAGCACCTTCTTCTTGCGCCGCTCGATCAGCCAGCGCGCCAGCTTGGCGCAGGTGGTGGTCTTGCCGGAGCCCTGCAGCCCGGCCATCAGCACCAGTGCCGGGGGGCGCGTGCTGAGGTCGAGCTCGGCGTTGGTCGCGCCCATCACCGCGACTAGCTCGTCGTGCACCACCTTCACCAGGGCCTGGCCCGGGCTCAGGCTCTTCAGCACCTCCTGGCCGACCGCCCGCTCGCGCACGCGCTCGATGAAGCTGCGCACCACCGGCAGCGCGACGTCGGCCTCGAGCAGCGCCATGCGCACCTCGCGCAGGCTGTCGCTGATGTTCTGCTCGGTCAGGCGGCCCTGGCCGCGCAGGTTGCGCAGCACGCCGCCGAGTCGTTGGCTGAGGTTCTCGAACATGTCGCTACCGGGGCTGGCTTGCCGGGCCGGAGGGCCCGGGAGGTGGGCAATTATCCTGGAAACGGCGGGCGCGCGCACGCCGGCCGCGACGGGCGGGTCGATCGGTGCGGAGGCTCAGAGCTCGAAGCGGTCCCCGGCGCACAGCCGGTGCAGCTGGTAGCCGGCGAGGTGCCCCTGGCACTGGCTGAAGATCGTGTCCTCGTCGCCGGGCTTGGGGTGGGTCAGGTAGATCTTGGTGGTCTGCTGCAGCTTGCGCAGGTCGTCCGCCAGCAGCTTGGGGCAGTAGTGGCGCGAGGCGATGCTGAGCTCCGCGTCCTCGTCGCTGAACGCGCACTCGACGATCAGCATCGACAGCGCCGGGCCGGCGTTGAGCGCCCGCCACAGGTTGTCGTTGGTGGTGGTGTCGCCGCTGAAGGCGAAGCTGCCGGCCGGCGCCTCGACCCGGTAGCCGAGGGCCGGGACCGCGTGGTTGACCCAGATCGAAGTCAGCGTGCGGTTGCCGACGGTGACCGGGCTGCCCGGTTCGAGCTCGACGTAGCGCAGCACCGGGTGCTCGGGGTCGGGCAGGCGGGCGAAGTCGGGCCAGATGACGTCGTTGAAGATGTGCTGGCGCAGCGCGCGCAGGGTCTCCGGCAGGCCGTGGACGGTGACCGGGGCGTCGAGCTGGTCGAACACGCTGTCGAGCAGCAGCGGCAGGCAGGCGACGTGGTCGAGGTGGGAGTGGGTCAGGAAGACCGTGCGGATGCGCGCGAGCTCATCGAGGGTCAGGTCGCCGACCCCGGTGCCGGCGTCGATCAGCAGATCGTCGTCGAGCAGCAACGAGGTCGTCTTCTCCAGGGCGGCGATCCCGCCGCTGCAACCGAGCACTCGCAACCTCATTGCCGGATGCCTGTCCGTTTCGTCCCCTGCAACGTCGCCGGACGGCGCCGCCGGGCTCAAGGTGCCACGCTTCCAATGCCAATTGCAACTGTGCGAAACTGCCGCACAGCCTGCCATGACCGTAATTCCAGCCAGCCTAGCCAGCCTTCTCTACCTCGCCGCGGGGCTGACCCTCGGGCGCCGGTTGCTGCGTGGCGCCGCGGCCGCAGAGCTGTCGCGGCGGCTCCCGCTGGGCCTGGCCGGCGCCGCGTTGCTGCTCCACGCCTACCTGCTGCTGACCTCGCTGCACGCGCCCGACGGCTTGCGCCTCGGCCTGTTCAATGCCGCTTCGCTGGTGGCCGGCGCGGTGGCGCTGGTGCTGGTGCTGGCGGCGCTGCGCAAGCCGGTCGAGAACCTCGGGATCGCCATCTTCCCGCTGGCCGCGCTGCTGGTCATCACCGCGGCGCTGTCGCCGGCCTCGCAGACCGTGGTGCAGGCCCCGTCGCTGGGCCTCGAGCTGCACATCCTCAGCTCGATCGTCGCCTACAGCCTGCTGACCATCGCCGCGGTGCAGGCGGTGCTGCTGGCGGTGCAGGACCGTCACCTGCGCAACCATCACCCGGGCGGCATCATCCGCGCGTTGCCGCCGCTGCGCACGATGGAGACGCTGCTGTTCGAGATGATCGGCGCCGGGTTCGCGCTGCTCAGCGTGTCGCTGCTGAGCGGGCTGCTCTACCTCGAGGACATCTTCGCCCAGCACCTGATCCACAAGACCGTGCTGTCACTCGCCGCGTGGGTGGTGTTCGCGGTGCTGCTGTGGGGGCGCTGGCGCCTCGGCTGGCGCGGGAAGGTGGCGATCCGCTGGACGCTGACCGGTTTCGCCACGCTGATGCTGGCCTATTTCGGCAGCAAGTTCGTGCTCGAGCTGG
>DATCZX010000161.1:0-6916 GCA_036525695.1 Gammaproteobacteria bacterium
GTAGCTCAGCCCGGTCTCGCGGATGAACTGGCTCCGGGCGCGTTCGAAAAGATGCAGATATTCCGCATGGTAAAGCACGGCCATGGCGTCGACCTCGCCGAGCCCGGCGACCAGTTCGGGATCGTCCTTGCCAAGGCTGATCGCGGCGGCCCAGGCCACCGCGGTCCAGTAGAGCAGCGGCACGTCCGCGCGCCCGGTCGCTGCCACGGCCTCCACCGGCGCCGCGCGCAGGCGAGCGGCGAACCCGGGATGCGCCACCTCGAGGCCGTGCAGGCCGTAACCGCGGGCGCGCAGGTAGAGGCGCCGCGCGCGGTCACGCTGAGCGTAGGCAGCATCGACGTCGCTCAGCTCGAGCACGTCTGCGGGCAGCTGCACGTAGGCGTAGGCGTACTGGGTGAAGCCGCTCGCCGTGGCCAGCAGCAGGCCGCGGTGGTCAGGGGTCGCAGCCAGCAGCGACTCGAGGGTCTTCAGCGCGAACGGCGTGGCGTCGCCTACCAGGTCTACGTCGTCGTCACTGGCATAGGCGCTGCCGCCTTCGGCCAGGGCGTCGGCGAGCGCGTTGCGCGCCAGGTTCTCGACCGTGGCGCAGCCCCCGGCGAGCAGCAGCGGCAGGCACAGCAAGAGCCGGAGCAGGCACGCTAGCGGGAGGGAGTGGCGCGGCAGCCCATCGCCGCTGATCGGATTCCTGTGCATGTTCGGCTCCCCGGGTTCCGTTTCGGGGTCAGTCTCGCCGCCGCGTGTCTACGCCACGCTTACCGCCGGCATACGGTTCACTTACACATGCGATTGGAAGGCCAGAAAAGCACGTCAGGTGCCTCCCAGGACCTGCACCATGGCGACCTCCCGTGATTCAAGGCTAGACAGGCGGACACGCCGGATCAGCGGCAAAACGCTGATTTTTCTGTCAGCAAATTCTGAAATTCATACAATCCACGGATTACTGCGCGGCGCCCTTGAGCAGGCGACGGGTCGCGACCACGGCTGGTATCGTAGGCTTCGCCCGACCACCGTGGAGTCTGCCCGATGACCCGCATCGCGATCCTCGACGACTACCAGGGCGTGGCCCTGGAACTGGCCGACTGGGGCAGCCTGCCGGGGGCGCCCGAGATCCGCGTGTTCCGCGAACCGTTCGCCGACGAGGCCGCGGCCGCGGCCGCGCTGGCCGGCTACGAGGTGGTCTGCGCGATGCGCGAGCGCACGCCGTTCCCGCGCAGCCTGTTCGAGCAGCTGCCGCAGCTGCGCCTGCTGGTCACCACCGGGATGCGCAACCTGGCGATCGACCTCGACGCCGCGCGCGACCACGGCGTCACCGTCTGCGGCACCGCGTCGCCGGGCCACCCGGCGGCCGAGCTCGCCTGGGGCCTGGTGCTGGCGCTGTCGCGGCACATCGTCAGCGAGGACACCCGGCTGCGCGCCGGGCGCTGGCAGACCACGCTCGGCAGCGCGCTGCACGGGCGCACCCTCGGCGTGCTCGGCCTCGGCCGCCTCGGCGGCTGGGTCGCCGGCTACGGCAAGGCCTTCGGCATGCGCGTGCTAGCGTGGAGCACGAACCTCGACGACGCCCGCTGCGCCGAGGTCGGCGTCGAGCGCGCCGGGCTCGACGCGCTGCTCGGCGAGGCCGACGTGGTCAGCATCCACCTGGTGCTGGGGGCGCGCTACCGGGGACTGCTCGGGGCGCGTGAACTCGGGCTGATGAAACCGACCGCGCTGCTGGTCAACACCTCGCGCGGGCCGATCGTCGACGAGGCGGCGCTGGTCGCCGCGCTCGGCGCCGGCCGGCTCGGCGGCGCCGGGCTCGACGTCTACGCGCGCGAGCCGCTGGCGGCGGACCACCCGCTGCTGGCGCTGCCGAACACCGTGCTGACCTCGCACGTCGGCTACGTCACCGAGCAGACCTACCGGGTGTTCTACGGCGAGACCGTCGAGGCGATCACCGCGTGGCTGGCCGGGCGGCCGGTGCGCGTGCTGGGCTGACGCGCCCGGCCGCCCGGCGCCTGGCTCAGCTGTCGAGGCCGAGGCGCTTGTCGAGGTAGCCCTTGCGCTCGTTGACGATCGCCAGGTAGCCGCCACCGGTCCAGCGCGACTCGACCGCCCAGTAGTCGTCGCTGCGGCGGTTGACCAGCACCGAGTTGGCCGCCAGCGTCATCAGGATCGCCTGGCCCTTCTGGGTGCGGATCGAGCTGCGCGGCACCCCGGCCCAGTCGATGACCGTATCCAGCGGTCGCCCGTCGGCGTCCTCGGCGTAGGGCTGCCAGAAGGCGCGGTCGCGCTTGCCGAGGGTCAGCACCCGCTGCGGGTTCTCCTTGTCCCTGACGGTAATGGTCGGCGACTCGCGGTAGATCACCCCGTACAGCGTGTAGCCGTCGCGGTCGGCCGTGCGGATCGCGGTCAGGTAGTACTTGTCGGCGTCCTCGACCCCGTAGCCGCGCAGCACCTGCTGGAAGTGCGGCGTCGCCTCGGCCATGTGGCGGAACACCTTGCCGGTGTCGCCGCTCTTCGGCACCTCGGCCAGCGGGGTGTCGTAGGCCTGCCGGTAGGTCTGGTCGAGGGTCACCCGGGTGTTCGCGTTCATCATGCTCTCGTTCATCTCGTGCAGGTCACCGGCGAGGAAGTACGGCAAGGAGCCGATCCCCTCGAGCAGCCCGGCGACGATCAGGAACGGCGACATCATCAGGTAGGCCAAGCCGGTACCGGCCGCCTCCAGCCCGTGCTCGGGACTGGGCCCGCCGTTGGGGCCCGGAGCGGCACAGCCGGCCCCGAGCGAAAGCGCAATCATCAGTGGCAGTGTGCGTATGGCTTGCATGGCAACCTCCTCTCGCGTTTGGCGTCCCGAGGGGGCTCGCAAACACCCCCTCTTCGGCGCCAGAGTGCGCCCGCGGGCCGTACCGATGGGTTACCGGCGACTTACAGGTCGCTTACGGATGCGCCCGGAGGGCCGGGCGGGGAGTTACTGCGGCAGGTGCCGGTGCAGCACGCCGTAGAGCCAGGTGCCATGGAGCGCCCCGGCCAGCACCAGCAGGGCGGCCGGCGAGCCGGTCCCGACCAGGGCGAAGATCGGTCCGGGGCAGAGCCCAATCAGGCCCCAGCCGACGCCGAAGATCGCCCCGCCGGCGAGGTAGCGCACCCGTCCCGGCCCCTTCCGCGGCAGCTGGATCGGCGCCCCCTCGAGCGACGCCCGGCCGAGCAGGCGGCGCATCAGGCGCACGCCGACGAAGGCGGTCAACACCGCGCTGCCCATGATCCCGAACATGTGGAAGGCCTGGAAGTGGAACATCTCCTGGATCCGGTACCAGGAGGCGGCCTCGGACTTGACCAGCACCAGGCCGAACAGCACGCCGGCGAGCAGGTAGGGGATGACCCTGCGCAGCACGTCTGGCGCCCGCTCAGAACAGCAGCGGCAGCAGCAGGTGCGCGGCGGCGAGACCGCCGGCGAAGATCCCGAGCACGGCCAGCAGCGACTGCGGCTGCAGGGTCGACAGCCCGGTGATGGCATGCCCGGAGGTGCAGCCGGAGGCGTAGCGCGTGCCGAAGCCGACCAGGATGCCGCTGCCGACCAGCAGCAGCAGGTTGCGCCAGCCGAGGCCGTAGAGCTCCACCGGCGCGAGGC
The DNA here is from genome assembly GCA_036525695.1 of Gammaproteobacteria bacterium. Taxonomy (GTDB): domain Bacteria; phylum Pseudomonadota; class Gammaproteobacteria; order QNFN01; family QNFN01; genus DATCZX01. The sequence goes on from DATCZX010000161.1 coordinate 3,608, forward strand.
CCGCGGAGTGCCCGACGCCCCACCGCGCGAGCAGCTCCCGGGTCGCCGCGGAGAGCGCCACCGGCTCCGGGTTGGCCAGCAGCACGCCGCCGCCGAAGCCGCCGAGCACCGCGCCGCCGGCGAACGCCAGGCTCCAGCTGTGGTTCTTCCAGTCGTAGAGGAAGAAGTCGACCCCGACGCGCTGTGGCTGGGTGATCGCGCACAGGTGCTCGAGGTTCTGCGAGATGCCGAACGAGCGGCTGCCGAGCCACAAGAGCAGCGGCACCATCGCCCCGATCAGCGGCCCGGCGACGTACCAGGGCCACGGTCCATGCAGCCAGTCGAGCAGCAGTTGCATAGCCAAGACTCCCGGAGGAAAACCCCGGGGAGATTATCGTTCCCGACCGACTTGCTCGACTATTACCCGGCGGGAGTGGGCGAACCTCCTCCGTCTTGGGTAGTCACGCTCCCCCGCGGCACGCCCGCCGCGGGTCGGGAGACGGCGTCCGCCCGGCTGCGCGGCCTAGCCGCCGGCCGTTCCCTGCTTCGGCTTCAGGTGCGCCGCCACCAGCTCGGTGACGCCCTCGACCACGACCGGCATGTCGTAGTGCTCGAGCGCCTCCTCGATGACGATGCGGCAGTTGGCGCAGGCGGTGACCAGGGTCTCGGCGCCGACCGCGTCGAGCTGGCGCTTCTTCACCTTGAACACCGTGGTGCGCAGCGCGTGCGCCTCCTCGTTGGCGCTGACCCCGCCACCGCCGCCGCAGCACCAGTTCATCCTGCCGGCGCTCGGCATCTCCGCGAAGTTCGGCGCGACCATCCGCAGCAGGTTGCGCGGCGGCTGCTCGACCCCGCCGCGGCGCACGATCTGGCACGGGTCGTGGAAGGTCAGCTTGCGCTCGTCGAAGCCCTCGGTCTGCAGCCGGCCCGAGGCGCGCAGCTGGTCGAGCAGCTCGAGGATGTGCACCACCTCGAACTTGTACGGCCGCCCGATCAGGTTCGGCCCGTCCCAGCGGATCGCGGTGTAGGCGTGGCCGCACTCGGGGCTGATCACGTACTTGACGCCCAGCTCCTCGGCCGCGTTGACCACCCGCCCGACCAGTTCCGCGGCGATCTCCGAGCTGCCGATCTGGATGCCGCTGTTGGTCGCCTCGAAGGCCTTGCTGGAGAAGGTCCAGCTGACCCCGGCGGCGTCGAAGATACGCACCAGCGCCTCGATGTACTCGGGGAAGTTGATCACCTCCATCGACGACAGCAGCGCCATGTAGTCGGCGCCCTGGACGTCGAGCGGCACCTTCAGCCCGGTGGCCTTCTCGACGTGGCCGATCTGCGCCGCCAGCGCCTTGAAGGTCAGCCCCATCGGGCTGCCGATCTCGAGCGCGCGCGTGGTCGCCCCCTGCAGCCCCACCGGGGTGTAGCCGGCGGCCGCGAACGCCTCGCGCTGCTTGCGGATCATGTAGGCGATGTCGTTGCCGACCGGGCAGACCATCGAGCAGCGCCCGCACAGCGTGCAGCTGTTGTAGGTCATCTCCTGCCACTCGGCGAAGTCGGACTCCTGCAGGTCGCGGCCGAGGCCGAACGCCTTCTGCAGCTTGCCGACGATGGTGTGCTCGCGCTGCCACATCCGGCGCAGCGGCTCGACCTTGTAGATCGGCGTGTAGCGCGCGTCGCCGGTCTCGGTGTAGAACAGGCACGCCTCGGCGCACAGCCCGCAACCGACGCAGCTGGAGAAGTAGGTGGCGATCTTCGCGTCGACCTGCTTGCGCAGCACCTCGACGCCGCGGGCGAAATCGTGTTCGGTGACGACCTTGGCCATGTTCAGCACCCTCCCTGCGCCAAGCGTCCGTGCTTCCCGGCGTTCATGCCTGCACCCCCTTGCGCGCCATCACCGCGCCGGTGTAGCTGCGGCTGATGACGAAGGTGAAGGCGTGCATCAGGCGGCTGAACGGGAAGTAGATCAGCAGCAGGCAGACCGTCAGCATGTGCAGCGCGCGCAGCCCGTCGTGGCTCTCGAGCAGCGCCATGCAGCCGGTGAACAGCACCGCGAAGGTGAGGATCGCCGCGGCGTGGTCGTCGAAGGTCGAGATCCTGCGCATCACCGGGTGCATCATCCGCCGCAGCCAGAGCAGCACCAGCCCGGCGAAGGCGAGGTCGGCGGCGAGGATGAACAGCCAGTGCGGTGCCGGGGTCCAGCCGAAGCCGAGGATCCGCTCCTCGATGAACACCACGTGCGGTGCGGCGAAGAACAGCAGCACGAACAGGCCGAGGTGGAACATGTAGCCGCCCACCAGGTGGAACACCGCGCCGCGGCTGAAGCCCGGCGCGGTCCACGAGCGGCTGAACACCGTGCGCAATGCGCCGGCCGTTCCGCCGGCGCGCGGCGTGGCCAGGTCGGTGCGCGTGCCGCGGGCGAAGATCTCGTACAGCCGCCAGAGCACGCCGACGACGAAGATCGCCAGCGATGCGTACCACAACGGCCCTTGGACGAAATTCAGGAACATCGCTCAGCCCTCCCTGACGTTGGCCGCGCCCGGCGACCCGAAGCCCTTGAAGTCGATGTCGTCGTGACGCCGCACCTCCTCGAGCGCGTTCTCCTCGACGTCGACCAGACCGGCGCGCTCCATCTCGGCGAACCACAGGTTGTGGTGCTCCCTGGCCCAGTTGGCATCGACGTAGCCCGAGGTCATCGACTCGATCGCCCCGTCCATGCCCGGCCAGCCGATGTAGATGTGGCCGAGCGACGCGGCGATGAAGATCACGCCGATGACCCCGTGGACCACGTGCGCGCCGGCCATCAGCTCGCGCTCCTGGCCGAACACCGGGAAGTCGAGCACCAGGCCCGAGACCGAGATCGCCAGGCCGAAGATCGCGACCAGCCAGAACCAGGTCTTCTGGCCGCCGTTGTAGTAACCGGAGTCGGCCGCATGGCCGCCGAACAGGCCGCCGGCCTTCAGGAACCACTTGAAATCGAGCCAGCGGAAACCGTTGCCGCGCAGGAACAGCACGAACAGCGCGATCACCGCGAACGGGAACAGCGGACCGGCCAGGTTGTGGAGCTCCTTGCACGCGGAGGCCGTCACCGCGAAGCCCTCGGGACCGAGCAGCGGGATCAGCACGTGGCGGCCGTAGAGCAGCACCAGCCCGGTCACGCCGAGCACCACGAAGGTCCCCCCGGCGAACCAGTGCGCCACGCGCTGGTTGACCGAGAAGCGCGGCACCAGCTTGCCCGAGCGCCCGCCCTCGATCTGCATGCGCCCGCGGAACAGGAAGAAGGCGACGATCACGCCGAGCGTGCCGAGCAGCAGGTAACCGCCGTACGGGACCAGCAGG
>DATCZX010000162.1:0-4628 GCA_036525695.1 Gammaproteobacteria bacterium
GACACCGTCCGGTTGCTGGAGCGGGAGGGGGTCAAGGTGATCTACCCGAAGGAGCAGACCTGCTGTGGCCAGCCGGCCTACAACTCCGGCTACCACGACGAGGCGCGCGCGGTGGCGCGCCAGCAGGTGCGCCTGTTCCCGGGCGAGGCCCCGATCGTGGTGCCGAGCGGCTCGTGTGCGTCGATGATGAAGCACCACTACCTCGACCTGTTCCGCGGCGAGCCGGACTTCGCCGAGGTCGAGGCGCTGTCGCGGCGGGTCTACGAGCTGACCGAGTTCCTGGTGCGCGTGCTGCAGGTCAGGCTGACCGACCTCGGCCCGCCGCAGAAGGTGGCGATCCACACCGCCTGCCACGCGCGCCGCGAGATGGGCGTGGCCGGCGACGCCGACGCGCTGGTCGACCAGCTGGCCAACGTCGAGCGGGTCGGCTTCACCCGCCAGACCGAGTGCTGCGGCTTCGGCGGCACCTTCGCGGTCAAGCACGGGCCGATCTCCGCGGCGATGGTCTCCGAGAAGGTCGACTGCATCGAGGCGGCCACGCCGGACCGGCTGGTCGGCGGCGACTGCGGCTGCCTGCTGAACATCGGCGGCCACATGCGCCACCGCGACAGCCCGGTCCGGGTGCAGCACATCGCCAGCCTGCTGTGGGAGCGCACCCATGGATAAGCCGACCAGGCAGTTCCACGTGCGCATCCAGGAGGCGCTGAACGACCCGCAGATCCGCGCCAACTTCCGCCGCGCGATGGACGGCCTGATGAGCAAGCGGGCGCAGATGTTCCCGGACCCCGAGGAGCTGGAGCAGCTGCGCGACCTCGGCGCGGCGGTCCGCCGCAACGCGCTGGCGCGGTTGCCGGAGCTGCTCGAGCAGCTCGAGGCGCGCTGCACCGCGAACGGCATCACCGTGCACTGGGCCGAGAGCGTCGGCGAGGCCAACCGCATCGTGCTCGAGATCTGCCGCCGCCACGGCGCGAAGTCGGTGATCAAGGGCAAGTCGATGGTCTCCGAGGAGATGGAGCTGAACCACTACCTCGGCGGGTTCGGCATCGAGGCGCTCGAGGCCGACCTCGGCGAGTACATCGTGCAGCTCGCCGGCCAGCTGCCGTCGCACATCGTGATGCCGGCGATCCACATGAACACCCGGCAGATCGCCGAGCTGTTCGCCGAGAAGCTCGACGGCGTCGGCTACATCGAGGACGCCGAGAAGCTGACCGCGGTCGCGCGCGAGATCCTGCGGCGCAAGTTCTTCGACGCCGACGTCGGCGTCTCCGGGGTCAACTTCGCGGTCGCCGAGACCGGCACGCTGGTGCTGATCGAGAACGAGGGCAACGGGCGCCTGACCACCACCGCGCCGCCGGTGCACGTCGCCGTGACCGGGATCGAGAAGGTGGTCGAGACGCTCGAGGACGTCACCCCGCTGCTCTCGCTGCTGCCGCGCTCGGCCACCGGGCAGAACGTCACCACCTACGTCAACATGATCTCCGGCCCGCGCCGCGAGGGCGAGCGCGACGGCCCGCGCGAGGTGCACCTGGTGCTGCTCGACAACGGCCGCACCCGCACCCACGCCGACCCCGAGCTGCGCCAGACCCTGCAGTGCATCCGCTGCAGCGCGTGCATGAACCACTGCCCGGTCTACGCGCGCATCGGCGGCCACGCCTACGGCACCGTCTACCCCGGCCCGATCGGCGAGATCCTGATGCCGCAGCTGCTCGGCTGCGAGGAGGCCGGTGCGCTGCCCGGGGCGTCGTCGCTGTGCGGGGCCTGCGGCGAGGTCTGCCCGGTGCGCATCCCGATCCCGAAGATGCTGGTCAGGCTGCGCAAGGAGGCGGTCGACAACAGCGGCGCGTCGCCGGTCAAGGGCGGCGGCGCCCAGCGCAGCTTCGCCGAGGCGGCGACCTGGAAGGGCTGGGAGAAGGTGCACGCCTCGCCGGCGCTCTACCGCCTGGCGTCACGCACCGCCACCGCGCTGGGACGCCTGCCGGCGCTCGGCCCGCTGAAGACCTGGGCCAGCGTGCGCGAGCTGCCGAAGCCGGCGGACAAGACCCTGCACCAGCTGCTGGAAGAGCGGGGCAACAGCCGATGAGCAGCGCACGCGACAACATCCTGCGCCGGCTGCGCGACAGCCGCGAGACCGGCACGCCGGTGGCGCGCGACTTCGCGGTGATCGAGGCGCAGCGCTGGAGCGCCGCGGAGCGCGTCGAGCGCTTCTGCCGCCTGATGCGCGCGGTCAACACCGAGATCCACGAGAGCACGCGCGCGGAGTGGCCGGCGAAGCTCGCCGAGCTGTGCGCGGCCAGGCAGGTGTCCCGCCTGGCGCTCGCCGCGGCGACCCCGGTCGGCCGGGCGGCGCGCGCGGCGCTGCTCGACACGCCGGTCGAGACCGTGGCCTACGGCCGCGAGATCGAGGCGTGGCGCGAGGAACTGTTCTTCCAGGTCGACGCCGGGCTCAGCACCGCGGCCGGCGGCATCGCCGAGACCGGGAGCCTGTTCCTGCTCACCGGGCCGGACGAGCCGCGGCTGCTGTCGCTGGTGCCGCCGATCCACTTCGTCGTGCTCTCGCGCGCCGACTTCGCCGACACCCTGCTCGAGATGCTGCGCCGCCACCGGCTGGCCGCCGGCATGCCGACCAACGTGCTGCTGATCTCCGGGCCGTCGAAGACCGCCGACATCGAGCAGACCCTGGTCTACGGCGTGCACGGGCCGAAGCAGCTGATCGTGCTGCTGACGGAGTGAGGCCGGGCATGCAGGCCAGCGCAGACACCGGCGCGATCGCCGGGCTGGCCGCCGAGCTGGCCGCCGTGCTGCCGGCCGGGCGCCTGGTCAGCGACCCGCTGCGCCGGCTCGCCTACGGCACCGACGCCAGCTTCTACCGGCTGGTGCCGCAGCTGGTGGTGATCGTCGACGACGAGCCCGAGCTGGTCGCGGTGCAGCGCGCCTGCCACCGCCGCGGCATCCCGGTCACCTACCGCGCCGCCGGCACCAGCCTGTCGGGCCAGGCGGTCACCGACTCGGTGCTGGTCAAGCTCGGTTCCGGCTGGCGCCGCCACCGGCTCGGCCCGGGGGCGGAGACGATCAGCCTGCAGCCCGGGGTCATCGGCGCGCACGCCAACCGCATCCTGGCCCCGCACGGGCGCAAGATCGGCCCCGACCCGGCCTCGCTGAACGCCGCGATGATCGGCGGCATCGCCGCCAACAACGCCAGCGGCATGTGCTGCGGCACCGCGCAGAACAGCTACCGGACGCTGGTCTCGCTGCGCGTGGTGCTGGCCGACGGCACCCTGCTCGACACCGCCGACGGCGCCAGCCGCGACGCCTTCCGCGCCAGCCACGGCGCGCTGCTCGACGGCCTCGCCGCGCTGGCCGCCCGGGTGCGCGGCAACCCGGAGCTCGCCGCGCGGATCGAGAAGAAGTTCCGGATCAAGAACACCACCGGCTACAGCCTCAACGCGCTGGTCGACTTCGACGACCCGTTCGAGATCCTGCAGCACCTGATGATTGGCTCCGAGGGGACGCTCGGCTTCATCGCCGAGATCACCTATCGCACCGTGGTCGAGCACCCGCACACGGCCAGCGCGCTGGCCTTCTTCCCGACCATCGAGGTGGCCTGCGACGCGGCCACCGCGCTGAAACCGCAGCCGGTCGCGGCGGTCGAGCTGATCGACCGCGCCGGGCTGCGCTCGGTCGAGCAGCAGCCGGGGCTGGCCGGGCTGAAGGGGCTCGACCCCGAGGTCTGCGCGCTGCTGGTCGAGGTGCGCGGCGCCGACGCCGCCGAGCTGGCCGCCCACCGCGCCGCCGCCGCGGCGGTGATCGCCGGCTTCCCGACGGTGCAGCCGGTGGCGTTCACCGACGTGCCGGCCGAGTACGGCACGCTGTGGAACGTGCGCAAGGGGCTGCTGCCGGCGGTCGGCGCGATGCGCGAGGCCGGCACCACGGTGATCATCGAGGACGTCGCCTTCCCGATCGAGCGGCTCAGCGCCGCGGTGCGCGACCTGCAGCAGCTGTTCGCCAGCTACCGCTACGACGAGGTGATCCTGTTCGGCCACGCCCTCGAGGGCAACCTGCACTGCGTGTTCACGCAGGATTTCGCCACCGCCGCCGAGGTGCAGCGCTACGCCGGGCTGATGGACGGCATCGCCGCGCTGGTGGTCGGCAAGTACGACGGCTCGCTGAAGGCCGAGCACGGCACCGGCCGCAACATGGCGCCGTACGTCGAGATGGAGTGGGGCGGCGAGGCGTACGCGCTGATGCAGCAGATCAAGGCGCTGTTCGACCCCGGCGGGCTGCTCAATCCCGGGGTGATCCTGAACCGCAACCCGCAGGTGCACCTGGAGAACCTGAAGCCGCTGCCGGCGGCCGACCCGATCGTCGACAAGTGCATCGAGTGCGGCTTCTGCGAGCCGGACTGCCCGTCGCGCGAGCTGACCCTGTCACCGCGCCAGCGCATCGCCGGCTGGCGCGAGCTGTCCCGGCTCGCGCGCGAGGAGCCGGACCACCCGCTGCGCGCCGAGCTCGCCGCCGCCTGGCAGTACCAGGCCATCGACACCTGCGCCGCCGACGGCCTCTGTTCGCTGGCCTGCCCGGTGGGGATCAACACCGGCGACCTGATCCGTGCGCTGCGCCACGACCGGGGC
>DATCZX010000163.1:0-2166 GCA_036525695.1 Gammaproteobacteria bacterium
CACCACCAGCATCACCAGCACCACCAGCAGGGTCACGCCGCGCTGGGATCCGAATGCCTTTTGCCCCGGGTTCATCACGACTCCCTGCGCGCGCTCGGGTTCACGACGCGCCGCACGGCGTTGTACACATGGCGCTTGAAGGCGCCGCCGGGAGTCACGGTGCCGGCCACGCCCATGTCGTAGGTCTTGGCATCGGTGTAGCCGGGCGTCGCCTGCAGGTTGCGCGCCAGCACGTTGATGCGGATCGTCACCACGTTGCGCCAGTCGTCGACCGTGGCCGGCGCCGCGGTCAGCGCCGCCGCGTCCTGCACGCCGTTGGTGTCGGTGTCGATGCCGTAATCGAGCTGGAAGTTCTCGATGCCCTCGACCAGCGGCCGCAGCAGCATCTTGCGGGTGCCGTCGGACGGGTCGACCATCAGCTCGAGGCGCTTCAGGGTCGGGATCGGGCTGCCGCCGTCGTCCGCCGCGCCGGTGCAGGTGGTGCCGCCACCGTTCGGCAGGCTGCAGGGCGCGACGAAGTAGACATGCACGTGAAACTTGCGGATCGGCGCGGTGGTGGTGCCGTCGCGGTTCCTCAGCGTGAAGTTGGCGGCGTTGCCGAGCGCGACGATTGGCGCCATCGTGGGGTCGGCGTTGGCCTGGATATAGACTTCCTGCGCCTGCAGCGCGCCGACTGCGGTAGCGGTCGAATCCGCGCGCCGCACGACGATGATGTCGGTGCCCGCCACGTGGTTCGCGACCGGCACGCAGGCGGTGATCGGCGAGCTGGCCGGCGCGTTGTAACCCTGGACCGGCAGGGCGACGCCGGTGAGCAGGGTGGCCATGGTGGCGGTTTCGCAGGGATCGGGCAGGGCGCCGGGCGTCGCCATCGATGCCGAGCTGTAGTAGCGGCCGTAGAAGCCGGCCATGGCGATGTCGTCGGAGAGGATCTGGACGGCGAAGCGCCCGTTCTCGATCTGCTGGCCGGCGCGGTTGAGTTCGAGGTAGGTCCGGTTCGAAGTGGCGAACACCGCCACCAGACCGGCCAGCAGGAACATGCTGATGGCGAGGGCCACCATCAATTCGATCATCGACAGCCCGCGCTGGCGGCGCCGCGGGTGACGGGGACCGGGACGGGCGAAGGGGCGTGTGATCATGTCAGTGACGCGATCCGGATGGTGGTGCTGACTTCGCGACGCTGGGTTTCCGCGCCGTAGAGGTTCAGGCCGCAGGTGGCGCTCGCGTCGCCCGCGGTCGGCGCCACGGTCTGCGCCATGCCCTGCCAGGCGACCGAGATCCGGTAGCTGTTGGTTGCGGCTGTGTAGGTGATGCAGCCGCGCGCGCCCAGCAGCCCGCCGATGTTGGCGCCGCCGCTCACCTCGGCGGCCCCCTGCAGGGCGTTGTTCCAGGCCTGGAGATCGGCGTCTGCGACCGCCCGGGTCGCCGCAGTGCCGGCCGCCGCGGCGCAGACCGGGGTGCCGGCGTAGCCGGTGCCAAGGTAGGTCGCGCCGACGGTGGCGAGGTCGTAGCAGGCAGCCGCGCCGCGGTTGGTCGAGAGCCGGTCCGCCATGTCCTGGACGATGATCAGCGCCTGCCCGCGCTGGTATGACTCGAAGGCGGCGATCTGCGCATGCGCCTGCATGCCGATCAGCCCGAGCAGGCCGATCACCAGGATGAGCAGCGACACCAGCACTTCGAGCAGGGTGAAGCCGGCGGTCCGGTCGCGTGGCGTGCGCATCAGTTGCACCCGTTGGCGGCGTTGCCGTCGGTGTCGGTCCTCACGTTCGGTCGACCGCTCGGGTCGATCAGAACGCAGCGCGCCTGGATGTGCGCATACTGGGTCGTGTACATGGTGAACGCCACGCTGGCAGTGCTGGAAATCCGCCCGCTGCCGAGGTAACTGACACTGGCGGCAGGCCCGGTCATGGTGACATTGGTCACCGCCTGGTAGGTCTCGAGGGTCTGCGGCGTTCCCGACGGGTCCGCGATCACCGACCAGCCCAGCGCCCAGTTGGCGGTGCTGACCGGGGTCACGTCCACCTGGGCATTGCGCTTGATGGCCTCGCTGCGGGCGACGGTGAGCGCAAAATGCAGGTCGTTCGCAGTGGTCCGGACACGGCCGGAGACCACGATGTCGCGCAGGCTCGGCAGGCCGACCGCCGCGAGGATGCCGACGATGACGATCAC
>DATCZX010000164.1:0-2591 GCA_036525695.1 Gammaproteobacteria bacterium
ACGTAGAACGCGGCGATCTCCTTCGGCTCCTCCGGCAGGCGGGTGAAGGCGATGCCGTCGCGCACCGAGCTGAACCAGAGCGGCTCGGCCCGGCCGGCGACGAAGATCTGCGCCTTCGGCCCCTGGTGGTCGGCGACGATCATCTGGCAGTAGTGGCCGACCGCCTCGCCGGTCAGCGGCTGCGGGGTCGGTACGGCGGCCGGGCCGTCGTTGCCGCTGCAGGCGGCCAGCCACAGCAGCAGCGGCCACGTGCAACGGTGCAGGATGCCGTTCACAACTCCCTCCGCTGGAAGCGTGCGACGGTCAGCCCGAGCGGCAGCACCACCCAGGCGCAGAGCAGGCCGACCAGCAGCCCCGGCGAGTAGCCGGCGGCGCGCCCGGCCTCGGCCATGCCGGCGACCAGGCTGACCGCCTCGGTGCCGGTCAGGTTCAGGATCCGGTAGACGTCGGTCGGGTTGACCAGCAGCAGGCCGGCGACCAGGCCCGGCGGGAGACCCTGGCCGGTGTCGGCCAGCAGCAGCCCGAGCAGGGCGAGGTCGTAGAGGACCACGAACAGCAGCCAGACGACGATCGCCGCGCCGGCCGCGGTGGCGCGCTCGCGCACCAGTGCGCTGACCAGGTAGCCGAGCGCGATGAAGCCGCTGCCGAGCAGCCACGAGCTGCCCAGCAGCCCGAGGTAGGCGCCCCAGCTGGCGGCATCGGCGCCGCCGGTGAACTGCAGCAGCAGCCCGGCGCCGCCGTAACCGACCAGCAGCGCCGCGAGCAGGATCAGGCTGTGACCGAGGAACTTGCCGAGCACCACCTGCCAGCGCGCCACCGGGTAGGTCAGCAGCAGCAGCAGCGTCCCGCGCTCCTGCTCGCCGACCAGCGCGTCGAACGCCAGCAGCAGCGCGACCAGCGGCAGCAGGTAGACGGTCAGGCTGGCCAGGCTGGCGACGGTGACGCTCATCGGCGTCGCGCGCAGCGTGCCCGACGGCGCCGAGCCGAGCAGCGCCAGCGACAGCGCCAGGCCGGCGAGCAGCAGGATCAGCGCGGCGACCCAGCGGTTGCGCAGGCCGTCGCGGATCTCGTTGCCGGCGAGGATCGCCAGGGCCCTCATTGCGGTCCGTCCTCTGCCGAGTAGTAAGCGTAGACCTCGCCGAGCCCGGGCTGGTGGATCTCGACGTCGCGCACCGCCGGGCGCAGGCCGGCGAGGCGGGTGACCAGGTCGAGCTTGTCGATGCCCGGGCAGCTCAGCTCCAGCGCCTGGTTGTTGATGTGGTCGACCTGCAGGCCGCTGCCGAGCCGGTCGGCGACGCCAACCGCCTCACCGGCGCCGGTCAGCACGCGGATGCGCACCGGCAGGCCGGCGCGCTCGCGCAGCTCGGCCAGCGTGCCGCAGGCGACCAGGCGGCCCTGGCGCAGGATCGCGACGCGGTCGCTGCGCGCCTCGATCTCGGTCAGCGCGTGCGACGACAGCAGCGCGCAGCCGCCCTGCTGCTGGTGCCGGCGCACGCGCGCGTAGAAGGTCTCGCGCAGCACCGGGTCGAGCCCGGTGGTCGGCTCGTCGAGCAGCAGCACGTGCGGCGTGCCGAGCAGCGCCTGGGCCAGGCCGAGGCGCTGGCGCATGCCCTTCGAGTAGGTGCCGACGCGGCGCCGCGCCGCCTCGGCCAGGCCGACCTCCTCGAGCAGGCCGTCGCAGCTGGCCAGCGCGACCCCCTTGAGGCGGGCGTAGAAGCGCAGCACCTCGCGCCCGGTCATCGCGGTGTGGAACATCACGTTCTCGGGCAGGAAGCCGATGCCGGCACCGAGCCCCCGGCCGAGCAGGTGGGTCGGGTCGCGGCCGTTGACCCGGATCCGACCCTGGCACGGCCGGGTCAGGCCGAGCAGCAGTTTCATCAGCGTGGTCTTGCCGGCGCCGTTGTGGCCGAGCAGCGCGACGCACTCGGCGCGCCCGACCGCCAGCGACACCTCGTGCAGCACCTGGTGCGACCCGTAGCGCTTGCTCACCTGCTCCAGCGCGATGCTGGCCGGCTGTTCCATCACCCCTCCTCCCCCGTCGCCACCTCCGGCGCGGCCATCAGCGGCGCCCAGTCGGTGACCCCGCCCGGGTAGAGCGGCGGGAACGCCGACTGCGCCCAGCGCACCAGGTGCACCGCCGGGCTGTTCAGCAGCAGCTTGGCCAGCGGGTGGCGCCAGACCAGCTGGTCGACCAGGTCGTTGGGCCGGTAGGCACGGTCGCCGATGCCGTCGCCGTCGAGGTCGAACGCCGGGTTGTCGCTCCAGTAGTTGCCGCGCCCGCCCGCGGACCAGGCGATGTCGCGGGTGCCGACGTACTTGACCTGGGTACGGTTGCCGACGAAGGCGTTGCCGACGATCGCGTTACGCTCCGAGCCGGCGGTGAAGTGGATACCGATCGCGCAGCCGGCGAAGCGGTTGCCCTCGATCCGGTTGCCGTTGGCGTTGTAGATGAACAGGCATTTCTCCGCGCCGTCCTCGACGCGGTTGCCAGTGACGCTCGATTCGTTCGCGTAGTTCAGCATCAGCCCGTGCTCGCGGTCGCCGCGCGACAGGTTGCCGCTGACCTGCAGCCGGTGCGAGAACATCAGCGC
>DATCZX010000165.1:0-13619 GCA_036525695.1 Gammaproteobacteria bacterium
GCTGCGGACCGGGGTAGCCGGACTGGCCGGCGGCCGCGACGTGGTCCCGGCCGGGCCCGTGGCAGGCCTCGCACTGCACGTTGGCCAGCTCCGCGGTCTCGTCGAGGCCGAGGAAGCCGCCCGGCTTGCCGTAGGCGACGCTGTGGCAGACGACGCAGTTGGGATCGAACGCCTTGCCCACCTTCTCCAGCGTGGCGAACGCGTGGGCGTGGCGCGAGCCCTGCCACGCCTTGGCGGCGGTGGCATGGCAGCCGAGGCAGGCGCGGGCGCCGAGGTAGCCGCTCTCGCCGCCGGCGCGCAGCTTGCGTTCCGCGACCTGGCGCTGGTAGTCGGCGCGCAGCGCGTCGTTGTACGCGCTGTACCAGCCGGCCAGCCGCGCGGCGTCGGGGATCGCGTTGGTCAGCTCGACCACGCGGTGCGCGGCGAGCCGCACGCGGCCGTCGCCGGACGGCTCGAGCTCGGCGAGGCCCAGGCGCATGCCGCGGGTGCCCGGTGCCAGCACCAGGGTGCCGGCGTGCCAGGCCGGCTCGCCCGGGGTCTCCCCGGCGGCGGCGACCAGCAGCACGGCGACGTCCTGCAGCGGCAGCTGCGCGACGGCCTCCGCCGCGTGCAGCGTGGTGGCGAGGAGGGTGATCTCGCCGGCCGCGCGCGCCGCGGCCAGCGCCGCGGCCAGGGCCGTGGTGTCGCTCCCGGCCGGGTCGTTGTCGCCCGGCATGCCACGCATCGGCGACTGCGCCGGGTCGAGCCACTGGAAGTAGCGCAGCCGCGTCTCGCCGCGGCCGATCGGGGCCGACTCCGGGAACTGGCCGCCGCGCCAGTTGCTGGCCACGTAGGGCAGCGCGACCTGGTCGAGGAAACCCGCCCCGTAGACCAGGTCGGCCCACTGCAGTCCGACCGCGTCGTAGCCGATCGCGGCGAGCCCATCGAGGATGAAGCGCGCCTTGATCCGGTCGGCGCCGATGTCGGCGGTCAGCAGGCCGCCGGTGGTCACCACCACCGGTGCGCCGCCGTCCGCGCGCAGCTTGTCGAGGAAGGTCGCGCGCCGCAGCAGGCCGCCGTAGTCGGTGTCGACGGTGCAGCCGCAGGGCTCCAGCTCGCCGTTCAGGTTGCCGGAGTAGACCAGCGTCAGCGCGCCGGCGTGCGCGGCCCCGGCCGTGGCGAGCAGGCCGCACAGCAGCAGCATGGCGAGGCGGCGCAGGCCGGTCGTCAATGGGTTCATCTCAACGGCCTCCGCTGTAGAGCTGCTGCAGCAGCTGGCGCGTGCAGCGCACCACCCGCCCGGACTGGAACAAAAGCTTGATGCGACCGCCACCGCACTGGCGCCAGAGCACCGCGGCGCGGATCCCGGCCAGCAGCAGGGCGCGGATGCGCGCGGCGTTCTCGGCCTGCTGCAGCAGGTGGGTGTCGCCGCTGACCAGGATCCGTGGGCGCAGCTGGCTCAGCGTCTCCTGGTAGGTGTCGGCGAGGCGCTGCACCACGTCCGGGTGGACCGCCGGCAGCTGTTCGACCAGCCGCTGGGCCGCGGCGATGCCGGCCGAGAGCTGCTCGCCGAGGTCCGGGCGCCGGCGCAGCCGCGCCTCGAGCTGCAGCAGGTTGATCACGTAGCGGGTCTGGTTCATGTCGCGCTGGCGGCCGATCTGCTGGTCGATCTGCTTGAGCCCGAGCTCGACCCCGGCGAGGCCGCCGAACACCTCGCGGACGCTGCCGGCATCGACCTTCAGGATGCTGCCGACAGACGCCTCGATGGCGTCGTGGTCGGCCATGCCGCGGCGCGCGACCTGGTCCACGAGGTAGGCGGCCTGGAGGATCCCCGCGAGCGCGGTTACCTGGTCTTCTAAACTGTATTTCAATTACTTATGCCAGAAATAACATGTTGGTTCGTATTAATACCGGCCTCGATGACCGCACCGCCGAGGCACTCGTCGCGGGCATAAAATACCACCGACTGGCCCGGCGCGACGGCCCGCTGCGGGGTCGCGAAGGCGACCTCGACGCGCCCGTCGGCGGCGGCCTGCACCACGCACGGCTGGGCCGCCTGGCGGTAGCGCACCTGGGCACTGCAGGCCAGCGGCAGCGGCGGCGAGTCACCGGCGATCCAGTGCGCCGGGGCGGTCACCAGCCGCGGGCTGAACAGCAGCGGGTGGTCGTGGCCCTGGGCCACCAGCAGCAGGTTCTCGTCGAGCCGCTTGCCGACCACGTACCACGGCTCTCCGCCGGCTTCCCGCAGGCCGCCGATGCCGAGCCCGTGGCGCTGGCCGAGGGTGTAGTACATCAGGCCGTCGTGCCGGCCGACGAGCCGGCCGTCCGGGGTGCGCATCTCGCCCGGCTGGGCCGGCAGGAAGCGCATCAGGAACTCCTTGAAGCGGCGCTCGCCGATGAAGCAGATGCCGGTGCTGTCGCGCCGCGCGTGGTTGGGCAGCCCGGCTGCGCGTGCCAGCCGGCGCACTCCGGCCTTGGGCAGGTCGCCTAGCGGGAAGCGGGCGTGCGCCAGCTGGTGCTGGTCGAGGGCGTGCAGGAAGTAGCTCTGGTCCTTGCCCTGGTCCAGGCCGCGCAGCAGCCGCCAGCGGCCGTCGCGCTGCTCGACCCGGGCGTAGTGACCGGTGGCGATCGCCTGCGCTCCGTCGGCGAGGGCGAAGTCGAGGAAGGCGCGGAACTTGATCTCGCGGTTGCACAGCACGTCGGGGTTGGGCGTGCGCCCGGCGCGGTACTCGGCGAGGAAGTGGGCGAACACCCGTTCCCAGTACTCGTGCGCGAAGTTGACCGCGCGCAGCGGCAGGCCGAGCCGCCCGGCGACCGCCTCGGCCGCGGCCAGGTCGGCGGCGGCGGCGCAGTAGGCGGCGTCGTCGTCCTCCTCCCAGTTCTTCATGAACAGGGCCTCGACGGCGACGCCCTGGCGCTGCAGCAGCAGCGCCGCGACCGCCGAGTCGACGCCGCCGGAGAGGCCGACCACCACGCGCTCGGGAGGTGCCACGCTAGTCCCAGGCGCGCAGCGGCTGGATCAGCGGCGGCTCGCCGTTGTCGTGCGCCCAGCTGTCGACCACGAAGCGCTCGCCACTGCCCAGCTCGCGGATCACCGCGCTGCGGTGGAAGGCGAACAGCCAGCGCTGGCGCACCGCGATCTCGTCGACCTCGTGCCAGCGCAGCAGCCCGGCCTCGGCGAGCAGGCGCAGGTAGGTGGTGGTGTTGGTCGACTCGTCGATGCAGTCCATCTGGCCGCTCTCCTCGGGGGCGCGGTAGTTGCTGCCGCCGCGGTCGGCCGAGGTCGGCGTGTACCGGCCGACGACCTGTTCGAAGCGGGCCACCGCCTCGGCCAGCCGGGCCCGCTCACCGTCGCTGTCGGCGGCGCGCGCCTGCAGCGGCGCGATGATTGCGCCCCACTCGTGGTCGAGCAGCGCGATCTCGGCGCGCACCGCGCAACCGAAGTCGTAGCAGACGCTGAAGCGCGGGCCGGCACCTGCCACCAGCGGCAGCAGCAGGAGCGAGGCGGCCAGTAACCGGCGCTCAGGTTTCGATGGTGGCATCCCCCGGGTCACTCAGCTGGGCCGGTGGAACGCGGCCACCGGGTGGTCGGTCGAGGACCAGGAACAGTCCCGCTAACCCGTGGAGCGCGGCCACGGTGCAGCGCGGGATCCGTTGCATGCCGGGAAGATAGCACAGCGCCTGCGACCGGCTCAGCGCCCGCCCGGGCGCAGGGCGGGAGGCACCTGCGCACGCTGCCAGCGGCCCGGGGCGAGCCCCTCCAGGGTCCACGGGCCGACCGCCCAGCGCACCAGGCGCAGGGTCGGGAAGCCCACCGCGGCGGTCATCCGCCGGACCTGCCGGTTGCGCCCCTCGGTCAGCACCAGCTCCAGCCACGCGGTGGGGATCGCGGCGCGGTAGCGCACCGGCGGGTCGCGTGGCCACAGCGCCGGCTCCGCCATCAGCCGGGCGCCGGCCGGCGCGGTCAGGCCGTCTTTGAGCTCGACGCCACGTCGCAGCCGCTCCAGCGCGTCGGCTCCGGGCACGCCCTCGACCTGGGCCCAGTAGACCTTGGCCAGCTTGCGCCGCGGCTGGGCGATGCGCTGCTGCAGCACGCCGTCGGCGGTCAGCACCAGCAGCCCCTCGCTGTCACCGTCCAGCCGCCCGGCGGCGCGGTACCCCGGCAGGTCGAGGTAAACCGCCAGGGTCGGCCGCCCGGGATGGGCGCGGAATTGCGTCACCACCCCGTACGGCTTGTTGAACAACACCACTTCCACGCGATCAGCCTATAACGGTTGGTTATGAGAGCATAGATATTCTGGATTTAGGGTGCTACAATCGCCGGCTAACGAACACCAACACCATCGGGGCCCTGCCATGAGTTTCGAGAAGATCGTCGTGCCCGCCACGGGCGAGCGCATCACCGTCAACGCCGACTACTCGCTGAATGTACCGGACCAGCCGATCATCCCGTACATCGAGGGTGACGGCATCGGCATCGACGTCTCCCCGGTGATGCTGAAGGTCACCGACGCCGCGGTGGCGAAGGCCTACGGCGGCCAGCGCAAGATCTCCTGGATGGAGGTCTACGCCGGCGAGAAGGCGACCCGCGTCTACTCGCCCGACACCTGGCTGCCGGACGAGACGCTGACCGCGGTGCGCGACTACGTGGTCTCGATCAAGGGCCCGCTGACCACCCCGGTGGGCGGCGGCATCCGCTCGCTGAACGTCGCCCTGCGCCAGCAGCTCGACCTCTACGTCTGCCTGCGCCCGGTGCGCTACTACACCGGCACGCCGAGCCCGGTGAAGGCGCCGGAGAAGGTCGACATGGTGATCTTCCGCGAGAACTCCGAGGACATCTACGCCGGGGTCGAGTGGGCCGCCGGCAGCCCCGAGGTCAAGAAGGTGATCGACTTCCTGATCAACGAGATGGGGGTCAAGAAGATCCGCTTCCCGGAGACCTCCGGGATCGGCATCAAGCCGGTCTCCAGCGAGGGCACCGAGCGCCTGGTGCGCAAGGCGATCCAGTACGCCATCGACAACGACAAGGGCTCGGTGACGCTGGTGCACAAGGGCAACATCATGAAGTTCACCGAGGGTGGCTTCCGCGACTGGGGCTACGCGCTGGCCAAGCGCGAGTTCGGCGCCGTCGAGATGGGTGGCGGCCCGTGGTGCAGCTTCAAGAACCCGAAGAGCGGCCGCGAGATCGTGGTCAAGGACGTGATCGCCGACGCCTTCCTGCAGCAGATCCTGCTGCGCCCCGACGAGTACGACGTGATCGCCACGCTGAACCTCAACGGCGACTACATCTCGGACGCGCTGGCCGCCGAGGTCGGCGGCATCGGCATCGCGCCCGGGGCCAACCTCTCCGACACCGTGGCGATGTTCGAGGCGACCCACGGCACGGCGCCGAAGTACGCCGGCCAGGACAAGGTCAACCCGGGCTCGGTGATCCTCTCGGCCGAGATGATGCTGCGCCACATGGGCTGGACCGAGGCCGCCGACCTGGTGGTCAAGGGCATGTCCGGGGCGATCGCCGCGAAGACCGTGACCTACGACCTCGAGCGCCTGATGGAGGGCGCGACCCTGCTCAGCTGCTCCGCCTTCGGCGACGCCATCATCGCCAACATGTGATCCCCGGCCCGGCCCGGGCGCCGTCGGGCGCCCGGGCCGCGGTCCCCGCGCATCCCCCCTCCCGCGGCGTTGCTGAACCGGCGCCGGCAAACCGCTGTCCAACCTTCCAACCCCAGCCGTTGTCGGCTTGAGTGGCCTGTGCGATTGGCGTAGCCTGCCGTCGCCCGGTGCAGGCAAGCGTCGGCTACTATGGGTTCGAGATGAGCACGCCGAAGTCCAACGATCCCCGTGACCCCGGTCTGGCGGTCGAGACCGCGAGGCCGAAGCTCAAGCGACCGCCGATGTACCGGGTGGTGCTGCTGAACGACGACTTCACGCCGATGGACTTCGTCGTGCACATCCTGCAGGTGTTCTTCGGCATGGGGCGCGAGAAGGCGACCCAGGTCATGCTGCACGTGCACACCCGCGGCAAGGGGGTGTGCGGGGTCTACACCTTCGACGTGGCCGAGACCAAGGTGGGTCAGGTCAACAGCTACTCGCGTCGGCACGAGCACCCGCTGCTGTGCACGATGGAGGAGAACTGAAACCCGGGAGGAGAGATCCCCGCGAGCGGAACGCGCCGATGGATCCAACCCCGAGCCCTGACCCCTGGAGGCAGTCGCCGGCATGCTAAGCAAGGACCTCGAACAGAGCCTCAACGACGCGTTCCGCGAGGCGCGCGACAAGCGGCACGAATTCATGACCGTCGAGCACCTGCTGCTGGCGCTGCTCGACAACCCGGCGGTGGTCGCACTGCTGAACTCGTGCGCCGTCGACATCGAGCGGCTGCGCCGCGAGCTGGTCGATTTCCTCGACGAGACCAGCCCGCTGCTGGCGCCCAACGACAGCCGCGACATCCAGCCCACGGTCGGCTTCCAGCGCGTGCTGCCGCGCGCGGTGATGCAGGTGCAGTCCTCCGGGCAGAAGGAGGTGACCGGGGCCAACGTGATGGTGGCGATCTTCTCCGAGCAGAAGTCGCAGGCGGTGTTCTTCCTCAACCGCCAGAACCTGACCCGGCTCGACGTGGTCAACTACATCTCGCACGGCATCACCAAGATCGACGACGGGCAGGGCCAGGACGAGGCCTCGCAGAGCGACGAGGAGGGCGAGGACGAGGGCTCGCGCAAGGCGCCGCTGGAGAGCTTCGCCAGCAACCTCAACGAGCTCGCCCGCCAGGGCCGCATCGACCCGCTGATCGGCCGCGAGCAGGAGGTCGAGCGGGTGATCCGCATCCTCTGCCGCCGGCGCAAGAACAACCCGCTGCTGGTCGGCGAGGCCGGGGTCGGCAAGACCGCGATCGCCGAGGGGCTGGCCAAGCTGATCGTCGACGGCCAGGTCCCGGAGGTCCTCGCCGACAGCACCATCTACGCCCTCGACCTCGGCGGCCTGGTCGCCGGCACCAAGTACCGCGGCGACTTCGAGAAGCGCCTGAAGGCGGTGCTCGAGGAGCTGAAGAAGAAGCCCGGCTCGGTGCTGTTCATCGACGAGATCCACACCATCATCGGCGCCGGCGCGGCGTCGGGCGGGGTGATGGACGCCTCCAACCTGATCAAGCCGTGGCTCGCCTCGGGCGAACTGCGCTGCATCGGCTCGACCACCTACCAGGAGTACCGCGGGATCTTCGAAAAGGACCGCGCGCTGACCCGGCGCTTCCAGAAGATCGACGTGGTCGAACCGACGGTCGAGGACACGGTGAAGATCCTGCGCGGCCTGAAGAGCCGCTTCGAGGACCACCACGGCATCCGCTACTCGGCGCAGGCGCTGCGCGCGGCCGCCGAGCTGGCCGACCGCCACATCGGCGACCGCCACCTGCCGGACAAGGCGATCGACGTGATCGACGAGGTCGGCGCCGCGTTCCGGCTGCTGCCGCCGTCGCGCAAGCGCAAGACCGTCGGCGTGGCCGACGTCGAGGCGATGGTGGCGAAGATCGCGCGGATCCCGCCGAAGACCGTGTCGGTGTCGGACAAGGAGCAGCTGGCCAACCTCGAGCGCAACCTGAAGATGGTGGTGTTCGGCCAGGACGTCGCCATCGACCAGCTCGCCGCGGCGATCAAGATGGCGCGCTCCGGTCTCGGCGACCTGGAGCGGCCGATCGGCTCGTTCCTGTTCGCCGGCCCGACCGGCGTCGGCAAGACCGAGGTGACCCGCCAGCTGGCGCTGGTGCTCGGCATCGAACTGGTGCGCTACGACATGTCGGAGTACATGGAGCGGCACACCGTGTCGCGGCTGATCGGCGCGCCGCCCGGCTACGTCGGCTTCGACCAGGGCGGGCTGCTGACCGAGGCGATCAACAAGCACCCGCACGCGGTGCTGCTGCTCGACGAGATCGAGAAGGCCCACCCGGACGTCTACAACCTGCTGCTCCAGGTGATGGACCACGGCAAGCTGACCGACACCAACGGCCGCGAGACCGACTTCCGCAACGTGATCATCGTGATGACCACCAACGCCGGCGCCGGCGAGATGAGCCGGCCGTCGATCGGCTTCACCGAGCAGGACCACGCCAGCGACGGCATGGCGGCGATCCGCCGGCTGTTCTCGCCGGAGTTCCGCAACCGTATCGACGCGATCATCCAGTTCGCCCCGCTCGAGGGCGCCACCGTGCGCCACGTGGTCGACAAGTTCCTGATCGAGCTCGAGGGGCTGCTGGAGTCGAAGCAGGTGAGCCTCGAGGTCAGCCCGGCGGCGCGCGAGTGGCTCGCCGAGCACGGCTACGACCGGCAGATGGGCGCGCGGCCGATGGCGCGGGTGATCCAGGAACGGATCAAGCGGCCGCTGGCCGACGAGCTGCTGTTCGGGCGGCTGGCCGGGGGCGGCCAGGTGCTGGTCGATGCCGACACCGACGGGCTGCTGTTCTCGCTGAACGGCGAGCCGGCGGAGACCCTGGGCGGCCTGCGGGCGCCGCAGACCGCCGACTGAGCGCCCGCGGGCCCGGCACCGGCGCGGGCCGCGCCGGGCGCACTGCCCCGCTACCGCCCGCGGCCAGGCGGCGAATCGACTCGGAGACTCGGCTGCGCGGCGCGCCCGGCTGGTGCGCGCGCGAGACGCGGGTGGGAGGTCAGCGGTTGCGGTAGATGATGCGCGCCTTGGTGAGGTCGTAGGGGGTCATCTCGACCTTCACCGTGTCGCCGCGCAGGATGCGGATGTAGTGCTTGCGCATCTTGCCGGAGATGTGGGCCGTAACGACGTGGCCATTCTCCAGCTTGACCCGGAACATGGTGTTCGGGAGGGTCTCCATCACGGTCCCCTCCATCTCGATCTGGTCTTCCTTCGCCATCAAGTCTCCTGCGTCGCGTGGCGTGGTGAGCCCGCTATTATCGGCATATTCCCCGGGCAGGCAAGCGGAAACGGTCGCTCAGCCAGGCAGCGGCGCGCCCGGGGCGAGCCGCAGCCAGTGCCCGTCGCTGAACCATTCGAGCGGACGGAAGCCCGCCTTGTAGCGCATCTTCGCGCACGCGGCGATCCAGTAGCCGAGGTAGAGGTGGCTGCACCCGGCCTGCCGCGCCCCCTCGAGCTGGCGCAGCACGGCGTGGGTGCCGAGGCCGCGCGCGGCGAGCGCCGGGTCGAAATAGGTGTAGACCGCCGACCAGGCGTCACCGAGGCGGTCGGTCACGGCGACGGCCACCAGCCGGCCGTCGGCGCGCAGCGTCAGC
Organism: Gammaproteobacteria bacterium; assembly: GCA_036525695.1. Classification (GTDB taxonomy): domain Bacteria; phylum Pseudomonadota; class Gammaproteobacteria; order QNFN01; family QNFN01; genus DATCZX01. The sequence goes on from DATCZX010000165.1 coordinate 9,225, forward strand.
GCGGCGGTGTCGCACCAGCTGCTGGCGAAGCAGGCCAGGTAGTGTCCGGGGTCGGCGTCGTCCATCGAGCTGCCGGGGTGGCGCCAGGCCATGTAGCGACGGTACAGGGCGAACTGCTCGGGGTCGAAGCCGAACGGCTGCAGCGCCGGCTCGAGCGTGGCGTTGGCGCGCGCGTTGCGCCGCTGGCTGCGGTTGGCCGCGAACCCGTGCACCGGCACGCGCACCGGCACGCACGCCGTGCAGTCGGGGCAGCGCGGCCGGTAGAGGTGCTCGCCGCTGCGCCGGAAGCCGAAGCGCGCGAGGTGCGCGTAGAGCTCGGGGCTCGGCGTCGCGTGCGGGTCGGCGAACAGCGTCACCGCTTCGCGACCGGGCAGGTAGCCGCAGGCGTGCGCCGGGCTGAGGAAGAACGCCGGCAGCTGGCGCAGCCGGCTCACGCCGGCGTCTCGTCGGCGCGCGCCGCCGCGGGCCAGGCGCCGGCGCGGTCGCCCGGGCCCGGCAGGCGGAGCAGGGCGACGAAGCGCTGCCGCGACAGCGTCTCGGCACCCAGCCGCAGCAGGTGGCCGGAGAGCACCTGGCCGTCGAGCAGGGTGAAGCCGAGCCGCCGCAGGCGGGCGCACAGGTGCGCCAGCACGACCTTCGACGCGTCGCGTGCACGGCTGAACATCGACTCGCCGCTGAACACCTGGCCGACGGCGACGCCGTAGAGTCCGCCGACCAGCGTCTCGCCGTCCCAGGCCTCGACCGAGTGGGCGTGGCCGAGCCGGTGCAGGCGGGTGTAGGCGTCCATCATCTCGGCGCTGATCCAGGTGCCGCTGCTGCCGTGGCGCGGCGCCGCGCAGGCCTCGACCACGGCGCGGAAGGCGGTGTCGTAGCTGATCCGGAAGCGGCCCTGGCGCAGCGTCCGCGCCAGCCGCCGCGGCACCCGCAGCCGCTCCGGGACGATCACCGCGCGCGGGTCGGGCGACCACCAGAGGATCGGTTCGCCCGGGCTGTACCACGGGAAGATGCCGGCGCGGTAGGCGCGTAGCAGCCGCGCCGGGGCGAGATCGCCGCCGACCGCGAGCAGGCCGTTGGGCTCGTGCAGGGCGCGGCCGACGTCGGGAAACGGCGCGTCGGGCGCGTGCGGCGGCAGCCAGGTCAGTTCGTGCATCGCGGCGGGCGGGCCGCGGCAGGGGCGACGCCCCTACGCTTCCTCTTGCTCCAGCATGTCGGCGACCAGGCGGACGAAGTCGGACTCGGTGAGGATGCCGATCAGGTAGCCGTCGCGCAGCACCGGCAGGCAGCCGAACTTGTGCTCGATCAGGCACAGCGCGGCCTCGCGCAGGTCGGTCTCGGCATCGACGGCGATGATCTCGACGTTCATCACGTCGCCGACCTGGACCGTGGCCTCGAACGACTCGATCTCGCCGGCGTCGATCTCGGCGAGGCGCGACACCGTCGCGGAGAGCAGGTCGCGCAGCGTCAGCAGGCCGATGAAGCGGCTGTCGTCGTCGATCACCGGCAGGTGACGGATGCGATGCTGCTTCATCAGCTGCCGGGCGTGCTGCATGCTGTCGTGCTCGTTCAGCGTCAGCAGCGAGGTCGTCATCAGCTCCCTGACTTTCATCCCAGGCTCATCTCCGGTGACGTCCGGCCGTTGCGGCGGGCAGCGTGCGCGATTGTCCGGTATCGACCGGGACCACGCAACCGCGGCCACGGCGCGTTGTGACCGCCGCGTCGATCCCCGTTATAGTGGGCGCGGGTCCCACCAGACGAGTGCATGAGAGCCTGGCTGTTACTGGCGCTGAGCCTGTTCGGGGTTGCCGCCGTGGACGCAGCGCAGACCTGCGAGACCGGGGTCGCGCCGACGGTGCCGAGCGCCCGTTTCGAGTTCCACGGCGACGGCACGGTGACCGACACGCTGACCGGGCTGAGCTGGATGCGCTGCACCCAGGGCCAGCACTGGTACGGCGCCACCTGCACCGAGGGCCGCGCCTGGTACATGATGAACTCGTGGACCGATGCGGTCGGCGGCCTGCAGCGGCGCCCGGTCAGCTTCGGCGGGCATGCCGACTGGCGCGTGCCGACGCTGGAGGAGCTGCGCACGCTGGTCGACCGCACCTGCCGCGAGCCGGCGACCAACCTCGAGGTGTTCCCGAACACCCCGCCCTGGTACTTCTGGACCGCCACGACCTCCGACTGGAACGACGCCTACGCCTGGCGCATCGACTTCAAGGACGGGCGCGAGAACGCCGACCTCAAGCTGACCTCGTCGTACAACATCCGCCTGGTCCGCGGCACCTTCCGGCCGCCGCTGCCGGAACCGCGCCTGGAGTTCGTCAAGGTGGAGCCGGACCCGCTGCGCGACGACGGCATCCACGATCCCGAGGTCGAGTCGCTGCAGGTGCTGCAGCGCCCCGAGGAGGCGCTGGCCAGCTTCCCGAGGTCCAGCTCCGGTCGCGTCGACTGGGGCACCGCGCTGCAGATCGGCATGCTCGAGCCGCGCACCTCGCTGCACGGCGACGGCGGGCCGATGACCGAGCTCGACTTCACCATCGTCCTCGCCGAGACCCGCGAGATGCCCTACGTGCGCTTCCCGCACAAGACCCACACGCAGTGGCTCGACTGCAGCAACTGCCACCCGGCGATCTTCGTGCCGAAGGTCGGCGCCAACGACATCAACATGGGCAAGATCCTGCAGGGCCAGTACTGCGGGCAGTGCCACGGCCGCGTCGCCTTCTCGGTCTACGAGTGCGAGCGCTGCCACAACGTGATGCACAAGGATGCCCCCGCGCGCTGGTGGTAGCCGGCTGGGGCCGCTCCTCGGCCTCTGCCTGGCGCTGCTGGCCGTGGCGTCGTGGGCCGACGACGGGGACCCGCCGCCGCGCAGCGGCATGCTGCTGCTGGCCACGGCGCAGCTGCAGCACCCGCTGTGGCGCGAGACGGTGATCCTGCTGCTCGAACACGGCCCGCGCGGCACCCTCGGCGTGATCGTCAACCGGCCGCTGCCGATCCCGCTGGAGAAGCTGCTGCCGGCCGTCCCGGGGGTGCGCGAGCGCGAGCTGGCGGTCTACCTCGGTGGCCCGGTGGCACGGGAGGAGCTGCTCTTCCTGCTGCGCGCGGAGGCGCCGCCGGAGGGCGCGCGCGAGGTGGTGCCCGGGGTGTTCTTCGGCCCCGGCGAGGCGCTGCTGGACGCGCGGGTGTTCGCGGCCACCGAGCTCAGCGAGCTGCGCGTGTTCACCGGGCGCGCGGGCTGGGCGCCCGGCCAGCTCGAGGCCGAGCTGGCGCGCGGCGACTGGCGCGTGCTGCCGGCCGATGCCGCCAGCGTGTTCGAACTCGACGGCGCGGAGCAGTGGCGCGAGTTGATGCAGCGCCGCCTGCAGCGCTGGGTCGGGGCCTGAGTCGGCGCTGCCCGCGGTTGCGGGTCAGGGGTTGGCGGCAATCCCGGCCGGCGCGGCCTGCGCCAGCTCGACCGGCACGCCGAGCGCCTTGCGCAGACGCTTCAGCTGCCGCTCGACACCGCGCGCGGGCGCCCCGTCGGTGGCCAGCCGCAGCTCCCCAGCAGCCGCGGTCAGCGTGATCGTCGGCAACGGGTCGCCGGGCCCGGCCAGCGCGCTGCAGGTCCCGAGCGCCGCGGCCACCCACTCGACGCAACGCTGCTCGTCCGCGCTGAGCCGCGGGTGCACGCCGACGCTGCCCACGCGGGAGCGGCGTCGCCCGCTGTCGGCGACCGCGAGGGCGCAGAGGTCGCGCTGGCGGCTGCTCCAGCCGAGCGCTACCGGCAGCTTGCGCGCGCTGCGGAACACCCGTCCGCGCTTGCCCCGCCCGGCGAGGCCGTGCAGGCAGGCGGCGGCTGCCGCGAGGGTCCCGAGGCGGGTCAGGTCGCCCGGCGGCCGCGGTGCCAGCGCCGCGGCGAGATCGAGCAGCGCGGTGCTGCGCTCGCCGAGCCACGCCGAGCGCGCCGGGTCGGAACCGTGCTGCTCACCCCACGCGGCGATGCTGGCGAGCGCCGCGCGCGCGACCCGCGGCGGCTGCAGCAGCAGCGCCTCCCAGCGCTGCCAGCGCGAGCCGGGCCCGACCATCAGCTGCCGGTAGGTGGCCAGCCGCTGCTCGCGCACCTGGTCGATCCGCTGCCGCCAGGTCGCCCGCGTGGCCGGGTCTTCGAGCAGCCGGGCCCGGGACAGTTCGTCCCAGAGCACGTCGAGGTCGTGGACGTCGCCGAGCGCGTCCTGCAGCGTGTTGAGGTCGCGTGCCCAGCGCCGGTGCACGTCGGGGAGGAAGTTCTCGACCGCGTAGCGCAGCCGCTTGATGCCGATCCGTAACCGGTGCCACGCCACGGCACTGCCGCCCTTGATCGCGCGGCGGTGCAGCTCGTGCGCCTCGACCAGCCGTCGCATCGCCAGCTGCTCGAACAGC
>DATCZX010000166.1:0-3692 GCA_036525695.1 Gammaproteobacteria bacterium
GAGGTCGGCCAACGGGTACAGGTCGAGCAGCGGGGTGCCGGTCTGCACGCGGTCGCCGGCGGCGACGTGCACCGCGGCGACGCGGCCGGCGAACGGCGCCTCCACGCGGCTGCGCTCGAGCGCCAGCTCGGCCTCGGCGAGGCGCGCCGCGGCGTGCTCCCGGCGCGCCTCGAGCTGGCGCAGCGTCGCCGCCTGCGCGGCCACCGCGTGGCGCCGCTCGGTCAGCGCCAGCTGCTGGCGGGCGCGCGCGCTGCGCGCCGCGTCGAGCTCCGCGTCCGAGCCCAGCCTCTGCCCGAGCAGCCGCTCGGCGCGCTGCACCGCCGCCTCGGCCAGCGCCAGCAGCCGCTCCTCGGTGGCCAGCGCCTCGCGGTCCGCGGAGCCGCGCAGCCGTTGGTTCTCGAGCAGCGCGACGCTCTCGTCGAGCTCGGCGCGGGCCGCGGCGAGCGCCGGCAGGAAGTCGCGCGGGTCGAGTTCGAGCAGCAGGGCGCCGGCGGCGAAGCCGTCGCCCTCGCGCACGGGCACCTGCGCCACCACCGCCGCCCCGGGCGCCGCCGGGGCGCTGCGCCGCGGCGTCTCGACCAGGCCGTAGAGGGTCAGCGCGGCGGCGCGGGTCTCCGGCACCACGGCCAGCGTCTGCACCTGCCAGACCCGCTCCTGCGGCTGCGGGCGCGGCGCCGACGGGCGGCTCGAGACCAGGTAGGCGACCACGGCGACGGCGCCGCCGAGGATCGCGACGGGCAGCAGCAGGCGGAGGGGGCGGGACAACGGCACGCTGGCTTTCGACCTTCGCAGCGGGGGAAGATTCCATGCCGGTCGAAGCGTCCGGCCCGCCCACGGTAGACAGCCGGCGGGGCGCTGTAAAGAATGGGCCGAACCACGCGGAGAGGGCGATGCACGGCGGGGACGCGGCGGTAACGCCCGACGACGACTACGCGCAGCGCTTCGGCGCGCTGCGCCGCGCCTACGGCACGGCCGGCGCCGAGCTGATCCGCGGCCTCGGCTTCTGCGTGGTGGGCCTCGGCGGGGTCGGCTCGTGGGCGGTCGAGGCGCTGGCGCGCAGCGGCGTCGGCCGGCTGCGCCTGGTCGACCCGGACGACGTCGCGCTGTCCAACGTCAACCGCCAGGTGCACGCGCTGGACGGCACGCTGGGCCAGCCGAAGAGCGCGGTGCTGGCCGCGCGCGTCGCCGCGATCCACCCCGGTTGCCGCGTCGAGACCTTCGACGAGCCGCTGACCGACGCGACCCTCGAGCGCCACCTCGACGGCGCATTCGCCGGCGTCATCGACGCCATCGACAGCATCCGCTTCAAGGCCGCGCTGATCCAGTTCTGCCGCCGGCGCAAGATCCCGGTGATCACCGTCGGCGGCGCCGGCGGGCTGACCGACCCGACCGCGGTCGCCGTCGCCGACCTGAGCCGCACCTGGAACGACCCGCTCGCGGCCAAGGTGCGCAGCCGCCTGCGCAGCGAGTACGGCTGGAGCAAGAACCCGAAGCGGCGCTTCGGCGTCGAGTGCGTGTTCTCCACCGAGCAGCCGGTCTACCCACGCGCCGACGGCAGCGTCAGCTACCGCAAGCCGGGCGTGCACGGGGCCACGCTCGACTGCGACGCGGGTTACGGCTCGGTGGTCACGGTCACCGCGACCTTCGGCCTGGTCGCCGCGGCGCGGCTGCTCAACCGCGCGGTGTTCCGGCAGGTCGGCCGGCCGACGTGAGCGCACCGCTGGTCGACACCCACTGCCACCTCGACGTCGCCGAGTTCGACGCCGACCGCGACGCGGTGCTGGCGCGCAGCCGCGCCGCCGGGGTCGGCGCGATCGTGGTGCCGGGAATCCACGCCGCCGGCTGGCCGGGCCTGCGCGCGCTGTGCGCGGCGCACGCCGACCTCTACCCGGCCTACGGCCTGCACCCGGTCTACCTGGCGCAGCACGGCAGCGCCGACCTCGCCGCGCTGGAGCGGCTGCTGGCCGACGCGCGGCCGCTGGCGGTCGGCGAGATCGGGCTCGACCACCACGTCGACGGCCTCGACCGGGGACGCCAGCGCGCGCTGCTCGAGGCGCAGCTGGCGCTGGCGCGCGACGCCGCGCTGCCGGTGCTGCTGCACGTGCGCAAGGCGCACGACGAGACGCTCGCGGCGCTGCGCCGGGCAGGCGTCTGCGGCGGCATCGCGCACGCCTTCAACGGCAGCCTGGAGCAGGCGCGGCAGTACCTCGACCTCGGCTTCTGCCTCGGCTTCGGCGGCATGCTGACCTTCGAGCGCTCGACCCGGCTGCGGCGGCTGGCGGCGGCGCTGCCGGAGCAGGCGCTGGTGCTCGAGACCGACGCCCCGGACCTGACCGTGGCCAGCCACCGCGGCGAGCGCAACAGCCCGGAGTACCTGCCCGAGGTCCTCGCCAGCCTGGCCGCGGTGCGCGACGTCGAACCCGCCGCGTTGGCGGCGGCGACCAGCGCCAACGCGCGCGCGGTGCTGTGCCTGCCGGATTTCGCTGCGCGGGATTCACCGCCGCTTGCCGTGGATCAAGCTCGGGGCGTGCTTAGCGGGGAAAATTAGTCTATTTTGGAGCTACTTCGCTCGTTTCGCCGGGAGCACTGCTCGTGGTGGACGGCGAATGGACCCACCCCACTGGAGAGATTCACCACATGTTAAATAAAACGTTTGTAGCCGCTGTCGCTGCACTCGGACTCGGCATGACCGTGGGCACCGCCCACGCCGGCGCCACCCTCGACGCGGTCAAGGCCAAGGGCTTCGTGCAGTGCGGCGTCAGCACCGGGCTGCCCGGTTTCTCGGTCGCCGATGACAAGGCCAACTGGACCGGGCTCGACGTCGACGTCTGCCGTGCCGTGGCCGCCGCGGTGTTCGGCGACGCCGACAAGGTCAAGTACTCGCCGCTGACCGCCAAGGAGCGGTTCACCGCGCTGCAGTCGGGCGAGATCGACATGCTCTCGCGCAACACCACCTGGACGCTGACCCGCGATTCCAACCTCGGCCTGAACTTCGCCGGCGTCACCTACTACGACGGCCAGGGCTTCATGGTGTCGAAGAACCTCGGGGTCAAGAGCGCCAAGGAGCTCAACGGCGCCTCGGTCTGTATCCAGGCCGGCACCACCACCGAGCTGAACCTGGCCGACTACTTCCGCGCCAACAACATGAAGTACGAGCCGATCACCTACGATAGCTCTGACGAGACGGTGAAGGGCTTCGAGGCGGGTCGTTGCGACGTGCTCACCTCCGACCAGTCGCAGCTCTACGCGCTGCGGATCAAGCTGGCCAAGCCGGACAGCGCGTTCGTGCTGCCCGAGGTGATCTCCAAGGAGCCGCTGGGCCCGGTGGTGCGCCAGGGTGACGACGACTGGTTCAACATCGTGCGCTGGGCGCTCTACGCGATGCTGAACGCGGAGGAGATGGGCGTCTCCTCGAAGAACGTCGACGAGATGAAGAACAGCGCCGACCCGAACATCCGCCGCCTGCTCGGTCTCGAGGGGATCAAGGGCGAGGGCCTGAAGCTCAGCGACGACTGGGCCTACAACATCGTCAAGCAGGTGGGTAACTACGCCGAGACGTTCGAGCGCAACGTCGGCATGGGCAGCCCGCTGGGTATCGCGCGCGGTCTCAACGCGCAGTGGCACAACGGCGGCCTGCAGTACGCGCCGCCGATCCGCTGACCGACCGCCGGGGCGGGGTCGCGCACGACCCC
>DATCZX010000167.1:0-2549 GCA_036525695.1 Gammaproteobacteria bacterium
GTGCAGATGCTGCCCTACGACCCCGCCTGGAGCCTGGCGATCGAGCAGGCGCTGCCGGCGGGCTGGCAGCCGGTCGAGGGCACCTCGTTCTTCACCGTCACGGAGCACTTCCAGCAGTTCCCGGGCACCACCTTCCTGCTCGGCGGCTCCGGGCAGGGCGGCGGCATCGGCATCGGCGGCAGCGGCACCAACGTGCAGGGCGGGACGCAGAACTTCGTCTTCAGCAGCGGCGGCGAAGAAGGGGTTACCGGCACCGGCAACTTCTTCGGCAGCGGCCTGATCCTCGCCAACGGCGTGGTGGTGACCACCGCCAACATCGGCAGCGGGATCAACCAGATCGTCGGCGCTCCGCTGCCCGGCGTCGACGGCACCGGCGGCACCGGCATCGACACCGGCGGCAACCCGGACGACCCGGTGATGCTGATCTTCGGTCCCTACGCCTGGGAGGAGTTCGAGCGGCTGCTCGAGGAGACCGGGGAGGGCGACACCGGCGAGCTGCAGCTGACCGTCGACGAGCTGTCCAAGCTGCCGGTGATCGAGCTCGAGATCGTCTACAACGGCGTCGCGGTGACCTGCAAATGACGCTGTCGAGCGCGGCTTCCGCGCCTGGCGGCCGCGGCCGGCACGCCTGAGGCGATGGCGCAGCCGCCCGCGCTGCCGGCGCCGCCCGGCTACGGCCCGATCGTCCCGCTCGACCGGCAGGCGCACGCCGGGCGCGGCGCCAGCGCGCAGCGCCGCGGGGCCTTCGCGCGCGGCAACCACATCCTCTACCTGACCTCGGAGGAGTTCTTCCAGGCCGCGCTCGACTACCCGCTGGCGTTCGTGCTGCAGCCGCAGGGCGACGCGGCGCCGGTCGCGCTGCTCGGCCTCGAGGAGGGGCGCAACCTCTGCGTCGACGCGGCGGGGCGGTGGCCAGCCGGTCGCTACGTGCCGGCCGTGGCGCGGCGCTACCCGTTCTGCGTGGTGCGCGTGCGGGTGCCCAGCGGCGAGCAGCGGCTGATCTGCGTCGACGAGCAGGGGCTGGATGCCAAGGCCCCGGCCTACTTCGACGCGGCCGGCAACGCGAGCCCCGAGTGGCAGGCGATGCAGCAGCTGATCGACCAGCTCGAGGGCGCGCAGCAGGCCACCGAGGCGTTCTGCGCGCGGCTGCGCGAGCACGACCTGCTGGTGCCGTTCGACGTCCACGTGAAGCTGAAGGGCGGCAGGAAGCACCACGTCGCCGGCCTCTCGCGCGTCGACGAGGAGCGGCTGCGCGCGCTCGACGACGCCACGCTGGCCGCCTGGACGCGCGACGGCACGCTGGCCCGCGTGCACGCCCACCTGCTGTCGCTCAACCACTTGGCGCGCTTTCCCGACCGCTGCGTATAATCCGGGCTGCGACGGCGCACGCCATCCATCGCGTTGACGCGGGGGAGCTCCTCCGCCTCGATCACCACGCGGCCGCGCGTGCTACGCCGGGCCGGCAACTCACCAGCACAGGAGCAGGGAGCGCATGGGCGTCTCGATCACCATCACCGACAACGAGTTCCCGATCTCGCCGGTCTTCGTCGACTACGTCGCCACGGTGATCAGCGGCGGCGAGTTCGCCCCGTCCGAGTGGCACAACCAGCTCAGCGAGGAGCTCAGCACGCAGCAGGCCGAGGTGCTGAAGAAGGCGCAGGAGAACGCCGCCCGGGTGATGGACTCGGAACTCGGCAAGCGCTTCGTCGGCCGCTCCTACGAGCTGTTCCTGGCCCTGCTCTCGGGCGACGTCGACAAGATCCGCGACATCCAGTTCCGCTTCCACTTCATCAACGTCATCGGCGTGCCGCGCAACGGCGGCTCCTACCTGACCAAGGAGATCTACCGCGCGCTCGGCTTCGACCCGGAGAAGGTGCCGAACGTGATCGCCCACGACGGCTTCCCGGAGGCGTCGCCGTTCCTGTTCCAGCGCCACGTCAACAGCTGGGTCACCAGCCTGCAGACGATGGCCGAGTTCCTGGCCATGATCGAGCACTACTTCGGCCGCAACCGCACCCACTCGGGCAAGATCCAGGTGCCGAAGAAGCTGACCAAGGGGACCTACGCCGGGGGCTTCTTCCACCGCATCCTCGGCGAGTCGGTCGAGCACATCCTGACCGTGCGCCACCCGGTCACCTCGTGCATCTCGACCTACGAGAAGTCGGGCGGGCTGCCCGAGGACGGCAGGTTCCGCGTGCGCAGCAACATCGAGGAGTGGGTGCGCCGCGACCTCGCCTACACCGGCAGCGATCCCGAGCAGATCGGCGCGATGGGGTACTTCGAGGCCTACCTGCGCTACTGGGAGCAGTACCACTACTACGTCGCCACCACCGGCCTCAGCGCCAGCCGCAACGTCCAGGTGGTCGCCTACGGCCAGGAGCGCATGGAGGACCTGGCGCGGCAGTTCTACTACCGCTACAACAACCGCCGCGACCCCGAGCCGTTCCAGGTGTTCGCCAAGCGCGACCGCCACCCGGAGTGGTTCGCCGAGGCCAACGCCGCGGTCGAGCGCGTCGCCGCGGTGTGGCAGCGCGTCGGCCTCGAGTTCC
>DATCZX010000168.1:0-3075 GCA_036525695.1 Gammaproteobacteria bacterium
ATCCGTACCCCGAGTTCGAGGGCGCGCTGCCGCCACCGGAGGCCCTGGAAGCCTACGAGCGCTACGACGACGCGCTGGTCTACGAGGCGCGCATGGGCAGTTCGCTGACCACCGAGATGCACAAGACCTTCCACTTCGTGCTCGGTACGCACCGCACCAAGGACAACCGGATCCCGCCGCGCGGCTTCCGCATCGCCGAGGCGTCGACGCGGCTCACCGAGCCGGTGTGGGACGGCCAGGTGCGGCAGGACTACTTCAGCGCCGACGAGTACGCCGGCGGCTACGACCAGGTCGAGCTGACCACCGTGCCCGGCGGCAGCACGGTGCAGGTGCGGCTGTTCTACCAGACCACCAGCCGCGAGTACGTCGAGTTCCTGCGCGACGAGATCGACGGCCGCGGCGAGACGCTGCCGGGTCCGGGGGTGCTCGGTGACCCGGCCTACCTGGCCCAGGATGACCCGTTCTTCAGCGGCCTGAAGGCCTGGGGCGGGACCATCTGGAAGCTGTGGAAACACAACCGCGACGTGCCTGGCGCCGCGCCGTTCCTGCTGGCGCAGGCGACCGTCGGCGGCACGCTGAACGCCTGCCCGGCGCCGGTCCCGACGCTGCTTGCCGCGACCCCGGGGCACCAGCAGGTGCAGCTGCTGTGGGACGCGCTGCACGACGCCGACCCGGTGGTCTCCGGCTACGCGATCTACTACGACCAGGCCGGCAAGTCGCAGCCGGTAGCGCAGACCGGTCCGTTCGACAGCTACACCGACAGCGGCCTGACCAACGGCCAGCTCTACTGCTACAAGGTCAGCGCGATCGCCGCCGGCTGCGAGTCGGCGACCAGCAACGTGCTGTGCGCGGTGCCGAGTAACAAGGCGGTCAACCACGCCGGGCTGGTGGACCTGGCCAGCGGCTACGAGCAGAAGAGCGGCAAGGGCAAGGGCGCGACCAGCGTGTTCGTCGCCACCGGCAGCTTCGCGGTCGGCGACAGGGTGCTGCTGCAGGGGCGCGTGCTCGATATCGGCAGCGGGCTGCCGCTGGAGGGGGCCACGGCCGACTTCAACATCACCGGGCCGACCAACGTCACCGTGACCAGCGGGCCGAGCGACGGCGACGGCAGGGTCACCGCCAGCTGGCAGACCGCGGCGCCGAACAAGCGCGGCCAGGGCGGCACCCCGCCCGGCAGCTACGCGGCGCGCGTCGCCGACATCCACGCCGGCGGCCATGCCTGGGACGGCTTCGACGCGCCGGTGACGTTCACGCTCGAGTGAGCGTGCGGCTGCCGCCAGGCGGCCGGATCCCGCGGGGCGCCAGGGCGCCCCGCGGGCGCGAACGGGTGCCGGCGCGGCAACGTGCCTGCAGCGCAGGGGCCGTCCCGGGACACGATCGCGCGAACCGCTATCGCCTCGACACCCCGGTGGGCAGCCGCTAGCATCGCGGCTGTTCGAGTTCGAACGCGTCCCCACCGCTGGCCGCAGGAGCCCGCCCGATGCCGCTGGAACGTCCCGCCTCCCGGCCGCCGGGCCTCGCCGAAGCGTGGCGCGATTTCGGCGCCACCTACGCGGCGAACGGCTTCATCGCCTTCCTGTTCGCCGCCTCCGGCCCGGTCGCGATCATCCTCGCGGTGGGGCAGGGCGGCGGCCTGAGCGAGGCGCAGCTGGCGTCCTGGCTGTTCGGCGCGTTCTTCGTCAACGGCCTGCTGTCGATCCTGTTCTGCTGGGTCTACCGGCTGCCGCTGGTGTTCTTCTGGACCATCCCCGGCACCGTGCTGGTCGGCCAGGCGCTCGACCACCTGCCGTTCGCCCAGGTGCTCGGCGCCTACTACGTCACCGGCGTGCTGATGCTGGTGCTCGGGCTGACCGGCTGGGTGCGGCGGGCGATGCAGGCGCTGCCGATGCCGATCGTCATGGGCATGGTCGCCGGCGTGTTCCTGCGCTTCGGCCTCGACTGGCTGCACGCGTTCGAGTCGGTGTTCGCGATCGCCGCGGCGATGACCGCGGCGTTCTTCGTCTGCAGCGCGGTGCCGCGGCTGGCGCGGCGGCTGCCGCCGCTGATCGGCGCGCTCGCGGTCGGCGTCGCCGCGGTCGCCGCCACCGGGACGTTCGCCCCGTCCGGCGAGGTCACGCTGGCGCTGGCCAGCCCGCTGCTGCAGGCGCCGGCCTTCTCGCTGGCCGCGCTGACCGAGCTGGTGGTGCCGCTGGCGATCACCGTGCTGGTGGTGCAGAACGGCCAGGGCTACGCGGTGCTCGCCGCCGCCGGCCACCGGCAGCCGCCGATCACCGCGGTCACCGTCGGCTGCGGTCTCTGGTCGCTGCTGACCGCGCCGGTCGGCGCCATCTCGACCTGCCTGACCGGCCCGGCCAACGCCATCGTCGCCAGCTCCGGGGCGAAGGAGCGCCACTACACCGGCGGCATCTTCGTCGGCGTGCTGGCCATCCTGTTCGGCCTGCTGGCGCCGCTGTTCACGCGGCTGATGCTGGCCGCGCCGGGGGCGTTCATCGCCACGCTGGCCGGGCTGGCGATGCTGAACGTGCTGCGCGTCGCCTTCGTCACCGCGTTCAGGGAGCGCTTCACCCTCGGCGCGCTGATCGCGTTCCTGTACACCGTCGCCGACATCGCCATCTTCAACATCGGCGCGCCGTTCTGGGGCCTGGTGTTCGGCTTCGCCACCGCGTGGCTGCTCGAGCGCGAGGACTTCGCGGTGCAACGCGCCGCGGCACGCTGATGCTGCTCGGCCTGGTCAGCGACGTCCACGCGACGCCGGCGCCGCTGGCCGAGGCGCTCGCGCTGTTCGCCGCGCGCGGCGTCGACGCGGTGCTCTGCGCCGGTGACATCGCCGGCTACGGCGACGAGCTGGATGCGACGGTCGACCTGTTGCGAGCCCATGGCTGCCACACCATTGCCGGCAACCACGACCGCTGGCTGCTCGCCGACCCCGCGCGCAGCGCCGGGGAAGCGAGCCGCGCCTGGCTCGCCGGGTTGCCGACACGGCTGGTGCACGACAGCGAGCGCGTGCACCTGCTGATGGTCCACGCCAGCCCGCCGGAGTCGCTGATGGACGGCATCCGGCTGCTCGACGAGCAG
>DATCZX010000169.1:0-7293 GCA_036525695.1 Gammaproteobacteria bacterium
GACACCGGGCGCCACCGGGGAGCGCCTGGTCGACGGCGGCAGCCACCGCTGCCTCTCGGTGACCTACCGGATGGGAGTCCCGGCCCGGCGCATCCGCGCCGCGGCGGAGGAGGTGCTGCAGCGCCAGGGCGTCGACCTGGCCCCGCTACGCCAGCGGCTCGAGCAGCTGCATGCCGCCTACCGCGACGTCGTCGACGGGGACAGCTACCGCCTCTGCCACGCGCCCGGCGGCGACACCGAGCTGTCGCTCAACGGGCGGTTGCTGGTGCGCGTGCCGGGGCAGGACTTCGCGCGTGCCTACTTCGGCATCTGGCTCGCCGACGCGCCGATCTCGCCACCGCTGCGCGAGGCACTGCTCGGTGGCGGCCGGCCGGCCTCCTGAGCGGTGCATCGCCCGGGGCTCCGCGGCTGCCTGCTCGGCCTGCTGCTCGCCACGTCCGGGTCGCCACCGGCCCGCGGCACGGAATTGCCGCTGCTCGGCTGGATCGAACCGGTCAGGCTGACCGCTGCCGGGGGCATCGAGCTGCAGGCCAAGCTCGATACCGGCGCCGACAGCAGTTCGCTGCACGCCGAGGCGATCGAGCGCCTCGGCGTCGACGGCCAGGTCTGGCTGCGCTTCGCCCCGGCCCCGGGCAGCACCCTGCGCCTGCTGGCCCCGCTGCTGCGCGAGACGCGGATCAAGCGCCAGGGCGGCAGCGCCGAGACCCGCCCCGTGGTGCGCGTCGAGCTCTGCCTGGGCACGGTGCGCCGGGTGGTCGAGGCCACGCTGGCCGACCGCAGCAGCTTTCGCCAGCCGGTGCTGGTCGGCCGCGACTTCCTCGCCGGGCAGTTCGTGGTCGACCCGGGACGCACCGGCCTGAGCCGGCCCGAGTGCGCCGCCGGGCGCTAGCCCGGGTCCGGGTCGCTCCCCGCGGTCAGACGATCGGCGGATCGAGCGCGTTGTCGACCGGGTCCTCGGCCTGGTGGACGTCCTGGAACGCCTCCACCTGGCTCGCCACCTGCCCCGGCCGGGTGAAGCGCGCGATGTGGAACAGCGCGTCGCCGGCATTGACCAGCGGCAGGTTGGTGCGGCCGATGATGATGCCGTCCTGGTGGGCCAGTACCGGCACCTCCTTCTCGCCGAACGGGTCGGCGATCAGCGCCAGCGCTTCGTCCTTCCTGACCCTCGCCCCCAGCGTGCGCCGGGTGCGCATGATCCCGCTCTCCGGGGCCCGGGTCCAGCTGCTCGAGCGGGCGATGTAGGGTTCGACCGGCGGCCGCGCACGCTTGCGCTGCGGCAGCATGTCGAGCGCGCGCATCACCTCGAGGATGCCGCGCACGCCGCCGCGGATCGACAGCTCGTCGAAGCGCAGCCCCTCGCCGGCCTCGTACAGCAGCATGGTGATGCCGAGGCTGGCCGCGACCTCGCGCAGAGAACCGTCGCGCAGCGCGGCGTTGATCAGCACCGGGGTGCCGAAGGCGCGGGCCAGGCGCTCGGTCTCGGGGTCGTCCAGGTCGGCGCGGATCTGCGGCAGGTTGCTGCGATGCTGGCCACCGGTGTGCAGGTCGATGCCGTGCGTGCAGTGGCGCACGATGCGGTCGAGGAAGAAGTTGGCCATGCGCGCGGCCAGCGAGCCGTCGGGCGACCCCGGGAACACGCGGTTCAGGTCGCGCCGGTCGGGCAGGTAGCGCGAGTGCTGGATCACGCCGTGGACGTTGACGATCGGCACCGCGATCAAGGTCCCGCGCAGGCGCTCCAGGCGCGGCTGGGCGAGCAGCCGGCGGATGATCTCGACCCCGTTCAGCTCGTCGCCGTGGATCGCCGCGCAGACGAACAGCCGCGGCCCGTCGCGCTGCCCGTGGATCACGTGCACCGGCATGTGCAGCTCGGTGTGGGTGATCAGGTTGCCCATCGGCAGCTCGACGGTCTCGCGCCCGCCCGGCGGCACCTCGACGCCGCCGATCGAGAACGGTGCGCGCTGGTGCGCCCTCACCCGCGCCCCCGGGTGCGGGTCTTGTTCGGCTGCGCGTGCTTCTCCATGAACTGGATGATCATCGCGGCGACGTCCTTGCCGGTCGCGGTCTCGATCCCCTCGAGCCCGGGCGAGGAGTTGACCTCCATGACCAGCGGGCCGTGGTTGGAGCGCAGGATGTCGACGCCGGCGACGTTGAGTCCCATGACCCGCGCCGCGCGCACCGCGGTCGAGCGCTCCTCGGGGGTGATCTTGATCAGTTCCGCCTTGCCGCCGCGGTGCAGGTTGGAGCGGAAGTCGCCCTCCTTGCCGGTGCGCTTCATCGCCGCGACCACCTTGTCGCCGATCACGAAGCAGCGGATGTCGGAGCCGCCCGACTCGGCGATGTACTCCTGCACCAGGATGTTGGCCTGCAGGCCGAGGAACGCCTCGATCACGCTCTCGGCCGCCTTGGTGGTCTCGGCCAGCACCACGCCGATGCCCTGGGTGCCCTCGAGCAGCTTGATCACCAGCGGCGCCCCGCCGACCATCGAGATCACGTCCTGGATGTCGTCCGGCGAGTGGGCGAAGCCGGTCACCGGCATGCCGATCCCGGAGCGCGAGAGCAGCTGCAGCGAGCGCAGCTTGTCCCGCGAGCGGGAGATCGCGACCGACTCGTTCAGCGGGTAGACCCCCATCATCTCGAACTGGCGCAGCACCGCGGTGCCGTAGAAGGTGATCGAGGCGCCGATGCGCGGGATCACGGCATCGTAGCCGTCGATCGACGTGCCGTTGTAGTGGATCGACGGCCGGTGCGAGGTGACGTTCATGTAGCAGCGCAGCGGGTTGATCACGCGGACCTCGTGTCCGCGCTCCTTCGCTGCCTCGACCAGGCGCGAGGTGGAGTAGAGGCTGGGGCGGCGGGAGAGAATCGCGATCTTCATGCTCAATCCATGTCCGTTGGGGTGGGGCGCGGCCGGCGCCGGGAGCGCGGCGGGCGCGGGCGCGAAAGGTACGACGCCGCGGGGTCGACGACGAAGCGCCGGTGCATCGCGGTGCGTCCGAGCAGCATGCGGAAACCCATGCTGTCGCGGTCGGTCAGCGTGATCTCGACCGGCCAGCGGTTGCCGGCGATCTCGACGCGCGTGACCACCACGATCCTGCGTTCGCGGTGGCCGCCCGAGTCGGTCACCAGGCGGCGGTCGTGCAGTTCGAGGTCGCACTCGACGACCGTCTCGATGTCGCGCTGCAGCGGGTGCAGCGCGAAGCGCACGCGCTCACCTCCCGGGGCCGCGTAGGTTTCGACCCGGAAGGCGTGCAGCGCCGAGGTGCGGGCCCCGGTGTCGACCTTGGCCTTGATCGCCGTGATGCCGAGGTCGGGGAGCGCGAGCCACTCGCGCCAACCGAGAACGGGCAGGGTGGAGGCGGTCATCGGCTATGCTCGTCGGCAGGGTTTTCGGCTGCAGCAGCCGGGAGGTTGCGAGGCGCCTACAGTTTAGCGCATCGCGGATCAGCGTCTCTGGGCAGAGGAGGAACCATGCAGGTGATTCGCTTTGAACCCGGGCAGCCGCCAGCGGAAGCCACGCTGGAGGCCGGCCTGCCGGCGCAGGGGTTCCTGTGGATCGACATCGACCGTGAACAGGACGCCGGGTGGGACGGCGCGATCGAGGCGGTCAGCGGGCTGTCCTTGCACGAGCAGCACCGCCGCGACCTGGCCAACGTCGATCACCCGTCCTTCTACGACGGCACCGCCGACTACGAGATGCTGATCTTCCGCAGCCTCGCTCCCGAGGCCGGCGGCGAGACCTTCCCGTCACGCGCGCTCGGCCTGCTGCTGGCCGAGCGGCTGCTGGTGACGGTGCACCAGACCGGCAGCGCCAGCGTCGCGCGGGTCACCGAGCGCCTGCTGACCGGCCATGCGCGCATCCCGACCCGGCCGGTCGGCCTGCTGCACCTGCTGCTGAACACCGTGGTCGACCGCTTCCTGGACCAGCGCGAGACGCTGGCCCGGCAGGTGACCCGCTGGCGCGACGAACTGCTCGACCCGCGCGACCCGTTCGACGACTGGCTGTCGCTGCTGCGGCTCGGCTCGCGCCTGCGCGAACTGGAGGAGCTGTGCGAAGGCCAGGTCGACGCCGTGGTGGCCTGGCAGGAGAACACCGGCGTGACCATCGACGAGCACCTGGCGGTGCGCCTGGCCGACCTGCGCGAGCACATCAACCGGGTGCACAGCTTCGCCGAGGGGCGCCAGACCGAGATCGAGTCGCTGGTGCAACTGCACTTCTCCGCGGTGGCGCATCGCACCAACGAGATCGTCCGGGTGCTGACGGTGATCTCGGCGATCTTCCTGCCGCTGTCGCTGATCGCCGGCATCTTCGGCATGAACTTCGAGAACATGCCCGAGCTGAAGCTGCCCTACGCCTACTTCTTCGCCCTGGGCGGCATGGCCAGCCTGGGTGTCGGCATGTTCGCGCTGTTCAAGCTCAAGCGCTGGGTGTAGCGGGAGGAGGGGGGGGCGGCGCCGGGATCAGGTGCACGTCGCGCTGCGGGAACGGGATGGTGATGCCGGCCTCCTTGAACGCGCGCCAGATCGCCAGGTTGATCTCCGAGCGGACGTTGCCCAGGCCGTTCTGCGGGTCTCTGAGCCAGACCCGGAGTTCCAGGTCGATGCCGCTGTCGGCGAAGCGCATCAGGCGCACCGACGGCTCCGGGTCGGGGATCACCCTGGCGCAGCGCGTGCCGGCCTCGAGCATCAGGGCCATCGCCTGTTCGGGATCGTCGTGGTAGCTGATCGACACCGGCAGCTTCAGGCGGACGTTCGGGTCCGTGTAGCTCCAGTTGATCACCTCGGAGGTGATCAGGTTCTCGTTCGGGATCAGGTTCTCCTCGCCGTCGCGGTTGCGCACCACGATGTAGCGCGCGCGCATCTCCTCGACCCAGCCGAACTTGGTGCCGATGGTGATCACGTCGCCGGGCTTGATCGAGCGGTCGGCGATCAGGATGAAACCGCTGATGAAGTTGCTGGCGATGCGCTGCAGGCCGAAGCCGAGACCGACGCCCAGGGCGCCGCCGAACACCGCCAGCGAGCTGAGGTCGATGCCGGCGCTGTCCAGGGCAACCAGGATGGCCAGCCCGAGCAGGAAGAACTTGCTGAACTTGGCGATGCCGACGCGCAGCGTCGGGCTGAAGTGCTCGGCGCGCGCCACGCGGCGCTCGAGCACCCGTGCCAGCCACAGCGCCAGTGCCAGCAGCAGCGAGACCATCAGCGCCAGCTGCAGCACCGAGAGCACCGAGATGCGGGAGCTGCCGAAGCTGACCGCGAGGGCGTCGAGGGTGTCCAGCACCGGCGCCAGCCAGCCGAGCAGGTGCAGCGCGACCACGCCCCAGATGCACAGGCTGATGCCCTGTTCCCACGCCTTGACCGCGGGGCTGACCACGAACGCCTTGCGCAGCAGGTAGATCACGACCCGGATCAGCGCCAGCGAGGCCAGCACCGGGATGGCGATGTCGAGCAGGTAGGTGTTGAGGTCGAACGCGGCCACCAGGCCGCGCGCGGCGCTGACCAGCACCAGCATCGACAGCGGCAGGACGATGCGCTCGATCGAACGCCGGGTGAGCCGGCGCAAACCCTGCACCTCGTTGACGCTCTCGTCGGCACGCACGCGCCCGAGGTACCAGCGGTTGATCATGCGCGCCATCACGAAGGCGAGCACCAGCACGAGCAGCTGCACGCCGAGGGCGACTGGGTCGAAGCCCGCGATGGCAGCGGTGAAGCGGTCGCGCAGTTGTTCGAATGGGGACATGGCGGGGTACCGGCCTGGGTTTTCCCAGGCGACTCTAGAGCGTGCGCCGGCACTCTACAAGCCGGGTCCGGGGACGGGCCGCGCGCGCCTTGCCGACCCCCGGGGCGTGTGTGATCATCGGCACGGCAAGCGGCGCGACCCGACGCGACGCACCACCATCACAGGGCGCCGGTGATGAGGGTCGCGACGACCCGTGCCAGACAGCCGAGGCGCAGAGGGCAGTCTGATGATCAAGGTCCTGCTGGTCGATGACCATGCACTGGTGCGCACCGGCCTGCGCCTGATACTCGATGCCGCCGAGGGCATCGAGGTGGTCGGCGAGGCGGAGACCGGCGAGGGCGCACTCGACCTGATCCGCAAGCAGCCCCCCGACATCGTGCTGATGGACATCAACATGCCGGGCATCGGCGGCATCGAGGCGCTGCACCGGATGCTGCACCTGGACCCGACCCTGGCGGTGATCGTCTGCAGCGTGCAGGGCAGCGACCCCTACCCGACCAAGCTGATGCAGATGGGGGCGCGCGGCTACCTGACCAAGGGCTGCCCGGCCGACGAGCTGGTCCGCGCGGTGATGACGGTGGCCTCCGGCGAGCGCTACATCAGTTCCGACGTCGCCCAGATGCTCGCGCTGACCATGCTGCCGCACACCGGGCGCCAGCAGACCCAGATCGACACCCTGTCCCAGCGCGAGATGCAGGTGCTGCTGATGGTCGCCGAGGGGATGGGCATCCAGGAGATCGCCGACAAGCTCTGCGTCAGCCCGAAGACCGTCGGCACCTACCGCCACCGGCTCTACGACAAGCTGGGCGTGACCAACGACGTCGAACTGTCGCACTTCGCCCTGCGTCACGGGATCATCCCGACCGAAGTCACCGGGCAGTGACGTCGCCGCCTCGCGGTGACGGCAGCACGAACCCGGCAGCGTTCGATCCCGACTGCCGGCGCTGCGCGCGGCTGGCCGGTTTCCTCGACCAGGTCGGGCGCGCTCACCCCGGCTACCACTGCCGCCCGGTGCCCCCGTTCGGCGACCCGCAGGCGCGCCTGCTGGTGGTCGGGTTGGCCCCGGGCATGCACGGCGCCAACGCCAGCGGACGGCCGTTCACCGGCGACCACGCCGGCATCATCCTGTACCGGACGCTGCACGCCTTCGGTTTCAGCAGCCGTCCCGAGTCGCGCTCCGCCGACGACGGCCTGCGCCTGCACGGCTGCCGGATCACCAACGCGGTCAAGTGCCTGCCGCCGGCGAACAAGCCGACCGGCGGCGAGGTGCGCGAGTGCCGCCGGTTCCTCGCGACGGAACTCGCAGGGCTGCCCGAGGGGGCGGTGGTCCTGGCCCTGGGCCGGGTCGCGCACGACGCGGTCTGCGCGGGCCTCGGCCTGCGGCGCTGCGCCCTGGCCTTCGCGCACGGCCGGGCGCACCCGCTGCCCGCGGCGCGCGGGCTGGTCGACAGCTACCACTGCAGCCGCTACAACACGCAGACCCGGCGCCTGACCCCGCCGATGTTCGACGCCGTGTTCGCCCGCGTGGCGGAGCTGCTCGACGCGGGGTGAGGCCGTTC
>DATCZX010000170.1:0-3633 GCA_036525695.1 Gammaproteobacteria bacterium
AGCCGTAAAGCCCCGCGTTGAGACCGAGCACCACGCCGCCGAGCAGCGCCTGGGTGTCGGCGGTCAGGCCCGGCGGGTAGACCAGCGGCAGCAGGTAGCGCTCGACGAAGCCGCCGGCGTAACCGGCGTCGCCGGCGAGGATGCGCAGCCGCACCTCGAGCGGGGTCAGCGGGCAGAGCCAGCCGTTGAGCTCGACCAGCGCGCCCCACGCCACCGCCGGCAGGTGCAGCCACGGGAGCCAGCGCCAGCGCAGCGCGAGCAGCGCGCCGAGCAGCACGAAGACCACGAAGGCCAGGTGCAGCAGCAGCACGCCGTCGGCGAGCAGCCGGTAGAGCACGCGCGCCGGCCTCAGCGCAGCCGGTAGGCGCGGTGGCAGGCGACGCAGGCCGCGGAGACCTCGCCGAGCGCGCGCGTCGCCGCCGCCAGGTCGCCCTCCTGCGCGGTGCGCGCGAAGCGGCTCGCGGCGCGGTGCATGGCCGTGCCCAGCGCCTGCATCGCGGCCGGCATGTGCCCGGCCATGTGGCGTGCACCGTGGGCGTCGAGCGAGCTCATGCCGAGGCGCTGCTCGGCGGTGGCGGCCGCGGCGTCGTAGCGGCCGGCACCGAGCTCGGCGAGGATCGTGTCGAGCGCCTCGAGGTGGTCGCGCATGTTGGCCAGCATGTGCTGCTGCATCATCGGCGGCAGGTCGACCGGCGCGCGCGCATCCGCGGCGCCGACGCTCGCGGCGGCCAGCAGCAGGGACACGGTGATCAGGCGTCGCATCGGCAGGCTCCGGGTCGTTAGGGTGGGCATGGGCCGTCGGCGCCGCTCACTCCCGGCGCGGCGGCTCCTTCAGCGCGAAGGTGGGCAGGTGCAGGCCCCAGACGATCGCCGCCAGGCGTAGCACCATCACCACCGCCATTCCCAGCAGCACCGCCGGCCACGCCGCGACGCCGAGGTGCAGCGCGACCAGGTAGGCGACGATGCCGGCGATCGCCGCGGTCGCGTAGACGTCGCGGTGCAGGATCAGCGGCACCTCGTTGCACAGCACGTCGCGCAGCAGGCCGCCGGCGCAGCCGGTCAGCGTGCCCATCAGCACCACGCTGAGCGCCGGCAGCGCCTGCTGCTCGGCGATGCGCGCGCCGCTGATCGCGAACAGCGCCAGGCCGAAGGCGTCGGCGACCAGCAGTGCCGTCGCCGGCACGTGGACGAAGCGGTTCCACGCCAGCGTCACCAGCGCGGCGCCGAGGATCACCAGCGGGTAGGTGGGGTCGGCGATCCAGAAGATCGGGCTGCGGTCGAGCAGCAGGTCGCGCAGCGTGCCGCCGCCGATCGCGGTTACGGTGGCGATGACGACCACCCCGAGCAGGTCGAGCCGTTTCTGCGCGGCGACCAGCGCGCCGCTGATCGCGAACACGGCGACACCGAACAGGTCGAGGGTGTAGAGGATCATCGCGTCCGTCGTCCCGCGCTCGCGGCGCAACCGGATTCCATTGTAGATGCAGGGCCGGTGCCGATGTCGGCCGGCGTCAGGCCCGCTCCACCGGGAAGGCCAGGCTCCTCGATGCGCTCCTGGGCGTAGGTTGGGCAAAGCGTAGCGTGCCCAACTTCCGGACCTGGCCGACGCGGGTAGGCCCGGCTTGCGCCGCCTGCGCCGTTCCATCCAGGGTCGAGGCCCGCGGCGCCGCCATGACACCGTTGCTGGGCACGCTGCGCTTTGCCCATCCTACGAAACCGGGCTGCCTTCGAACCGCAGGTCGGGTTGCAGCCCGGCGCAATACCGGCGTCAGGCCCGCTCCACCGGGAAGGCCAGCACCGCGTCGATGCTCTCGAGGCCGAGCGCCAGCATCAGCAGCCGGTCGACGCCGAGGGCGACGCCGGCGCTCTCCGGCAGGCCCGCCTCGAGCGCGGCGAGGAAGCGCGTGTCGAGCGGCATCTCGGCGAGCCCGTGGCGGCGCCGCGCGGCGTTCGCCTGCTCGCAGCGCCGCCGCTGCTCGGCGGCGTCGGTCAGCTCGCGGAAGCCGTTGGCCAGCTCCACCCCCTGCCAGTAGAGCTCGAAGCGCTCGGCCAGCGGCGGGTCGCCGGGGCGCACGCGCGCCAGCGCGGCCTGGCTGGCGGGGTAGTCGTAGAGGAAGGTCAGCCGGCCACGGCCGAGGTGCGGCTCGACCGCGTGGGTCAGCAGCAGGTCGCGCCAGTAGTCGAGGTCGGCCGCGGCGGGGGGCGGGCCGGCATCGATGCCATGGGCGGCGACGGCCCGGCGCAGCGGCTCGGCGTCACCGGCGAACGGGTCGACCCCGGCGTGGCGCAGGAAGGCGTCGCGGTAGGCCAGCTTCTCCGGCGCGGCGAGCGGCTGGCCGTCGAGCAGCGCGCCGACCAGCTCGGCCACCTCGTCGAGCAGCCGCCGGTGGTCCCAGCCGACCCGGTACCACTCGAGCAGCGTGAACTCGGGGTGGTGCTGGCGCCCGCGCTCGCCGTCGCGGAACACCCGCGCGAGCTGCCAGATGTCGCCGCTGCCGGCGGCCAGCAGCCGTTTCATCGGGAACTCGGGCGAGGTGTGCAGGTAGCGCGGCGGGCCGTCGGGGCCGGGCCAGCGCGTGGCCAGGCTGTGCAGCGCGGGATCGCTGGTGGCCGCCGCGGAGAGCTGCGGCGTCTCCACCTCGAGCACCCCGCGCGCGGCGAAGAAGGCGCGGATCCCGGCCAGCATGCGGGCCCGGGCGCGGAGCGTGGCGAGGGAGGCGCGCGGCCGCCAGTCTGCAGACATGGCCGCGCTAGGGATCAGTCGCGAACCCGGGAGAGGTACTCGCTGGTGCGGGTGTCGACCTTCAGCTTCTCGCCGATCTCGATGAACAGCGGTACGCGGACCACGGCCCCGGTCTCGAGCTTGGCCGGCTTGGTGCCGCCGGTGGCGGTGTCGCCGCGGATGCCCGGATCGGTCTCGACCACCTCGAGCACCACGTGGTTCGGCGCCGAGACCAGCAGCGGCGCGTTGTTCCACAGCGTCACGGTGCACTTCTCCTGGCCCTTGAGCCACTGCGCGGCGTCGCCGATGACGTTGGCGTCGGCGGCGAACTGCTCGAAGGTCTCGGGGTGCATGAAGTGCCAGAACTCGCCGTCGCCGTAGAGGAACTCCATCTCGACGTCGACCACGTCGGCGCCCTCGAGCGACTCGCCCGAGCGGAAGGTGCGCTCCCAGACGCGGCCGGTCTTCAGGTTGCGCAGGCGCACGCGGTTGAACGCCTGGCCCTTGCCGGGCTTGACGAACTCGTTCTCCATGATCGCGCACGGATCGCCGTCGAGCATCACCTTCAGGCCCGACTTGAACTCGTTGGTGGAATAGATCGCCATCTTTGCCCCTCGAGACTTGCATGCGGCACGCCGGGTGCCGAAACTGGCGCGCCATGATACACGCGAAGCCCAGGGCGATACAGGAATCCGGCTGGCAGCGCACGTTGCGCGAGGCGGTGGCCGACGCGGCGACGCTGCGCGCCGCGCTGGGGCTGCCGGCGGAGCCCGCGGGCGGCCCCGCGACGGGCTTCCCGGTGCGCGTCCCGGCCCCCTACCTGGCGCGGATCCGCCACGGCGACCCCGACGACCCGCTGCTGCGCCAGGTGCTGCCGAGCGCCGACGAGGCGGTGACCGCCCCGGGCTTCTGCC
>DATCZX010000171.1:0-10379 GCA_036525695.1 Gammaproteobacteria bacterium
GGCTGCTGCAGAAGTACCGCGGGCGCGCACTGGCGGTGACCACCGGCGCCTGCGCGATCCACTGCCGCTTCTGCTTCCGCCGCGAGTTCCCGTACGCCGACCAGGCGCAGGCCGACCCGGAGGTGCTGCTCGCCGCCGTCGCCGGGCTGGCCGACGTCGACGAGCTGATCCTCAGCGGCGGCGACCCGCTGACGCTGTCCGACGCGCGGCTCGCCGCGCTGGTCGAGGCGGCGGCGGCGCTGCCGCAGCTGCAGACGCTGCGCCTGCACAGCCGCGTCCCGGTGGTGCTGCCGGAACGGATCACGCCGGCGCTGTGCGCGCTGCTCGCGGGCAGCCGCCTGCGGCTGGTGGTGGTGATCCACGCCAACCACCCGAACGAGCTCGATGACGAGGTCGACGCCGCGCTCGGTCGCCTGCGCGCGGCCGGGGCGACGCTGCTGAACCAGTCGGTGCTGCTGGCCGGGGTCAACGACGACGCCGCCGTGCTCGAGCGGCTGAGCCGGCGGCTGTTCGCGGCCGGCGTCCTGCCCTACTACCTGCACCAGCTCGACCGGGTCGCCGGCACGCACCGCTTCGAGGTCGAGCCGGCGCGCGCCCGCGCGCTGCACGGCGCGCTCGCCGCGCGCCTGCCGGGCTACCTGCTGCCGCGCCTGGTGCGCGAGGTGGCGGGGGCCCCGGGCAAGCTGCCGCTGTAGCAGCTGCCGGAACATTGCCGCCATGCTAAGGTGCGAGCGCCCCGGGCCGGAAAGTCTCCACGGAATGACCAACGACCAAGTTCCCGCCGTTCCCGGGCGCGGCGGGGTGACCCGGTAGATGGACGGCGAGACCATACTGCGGCTGCTGATCGTCGAGAACTCGCGCAACGAGGCGCAGCTGTACATCCGCGCGCTGCGCAACGCGCGCTTCGCGGTGCGCCCCGAGGTCGCCGAGGACGACGAGGACCTGCACGAGCTGCTCGGCAAGCAGGCGTTCGACCTGGTGCTGAGCGTCGACGAGCTCGAGGGGGTCCCGCTCGAGCGGATCATCGCCGTGGTCAGGGAGCACGCCGCCGAGCTGCCGGTGGTGGCGATCACCGAGAACTTCGACCAGCCGCACGTGCTCGGCGCGCTGCGCGCCGGCGCCTGCAACGTGGTGCACAAGCCCTCGGCCGAGCAGCTGGCGCTGGTGGTGACGCAGGCGGTGACCAACTACTCCCGCACCACCCGCCTGGAGGCGATGCAGCGCCGGCTGGACGACTCCGAGCGCCGCTGCCAGGCGTTGCTCGCCAGCTCGCGCGACGCCATCGCCTACGCCCACGAGGGCATGCACATCTACGCCAACAGCCCCTACCTCGAGCAGTTCGGCTACGAGAGCATGGACGACCTCGAGGGCATCCCGCTGATGGACATGGTCGCCGCCGACGAGCAGGAGAAGCTTAAGGAGTTCCTGCGCCAGTTCTCGCGCGGGCAGGCCGACGGCGACACCCTCGAGCTGACCGGCGTGCGTCCCAACGGCAGCCAGTTCCCGGCGCGGATGGAGTTCTCCGACGCCACCTACGAGGGCGAACCGTGCACCCAGATCATCATCCGTGACGAGTCGAGCAACCTCGAGCTGGCGGCGAAGCTCGACAGCCTGAGCAAGCAGGACCCGGTCACCGGGCTGCTCAACCGCAAGTTCTTCACCGACTCGCTGCAGCAGTGGCTGCGCCAGCCCGCCGGCGATGTCTCGCAGGCGTCGCTGCTGTACCTGTCGATCGACGACTACAAGACGGTCAAGGAGAGCGTCGGCATCGGCGCCCTCGACCAGTTCCTCGCCGAGTTCGCCGAGCTGCTGCGCAAGCTGACCGACGACATCCACATGGTCGCCCGCTTCGGCGACCAGGTGTTCGCGGTGTTCTCGCCACACCACGACGCGGACGCCGGCCAGGCCCTGGCCGAGGCGATCGTCGCCGGCGTGCGCGACAAGCTGTTCGAGGTCGGCACGCAGGCGGTCAGCCTGACCTGCAGCATCGGCCTGACCCCGGTCGACCCCGACGACCACGATCCCCAGCAGTGCCTGGCCCAGGCCGACCTGGCCTGCGACACCGCGTCCAGCCAGGGCGGCAACCGGGTCCAGCGACACAACCCGGTCAGCTTCGCCCGCGCCAGCCAGGACCGCGACCAGCTGATGATCGAGATGATCAAGGACGCCGGCCAGCACGGGCGCTTCCGCCTCCACTACCAGCCGATCATGAGCCTGCACGGCTCGGCCGAGGAGAACTACGAGGTCTTCCTGCGCATGCTCGACGAGGCCGGCGACCTGGTGCCGCCGTCGCAGTTCATCCCCGCCGCCGAGCGCAGCGGCCAGATCGTCAACGTCGAGCGCTGGGTGATCGCCAACGCGGTGCACATCCTGAGCAAGCGCCACCGCAGCGGTGCCGACACCACGCTGTTCATCAACCTGTCGGGCGCCAACTTCGCCGACCCCGGGCTCGGCGACTGGCTGCGCGAGCACCTCGAAAAGACCCAGTTGCGCGCCTCGGCACTGGTGTTCGAGATGCACGAGGCCGACATCGTCGGGCACATCGGCGAGGCGCGCGCGCTGGCGCGCAAGCTGGCCGATCTCGGCTGCCGCCTGCTGATCGACCACTTCGGCAGCTCGCCGACCTCGTTCAACTGCCTCAAGCACATCCCGGCGCAGATGGTGAAGCTCGACCGCTCGTTCATCACCGCGCTGAAAGGCAGCGAGGGGCTCAACGAGCTCAAGGAGATCACCCGCCGCGCACACGATGCCGAGGTGCGGGTGATCGCCGAGTTCGTCGAGGACCCGACGCTGCTGAGCCCGCTGTGGCAGTGCCAGGTCGACTTCATCCAGGGCTACTTCCTGCAGGAGCCGTCGCCGACGATGTCGTTCGACTTCCAGGGCGAGTCGCTCTGAATTGACCCCTGTCAACTGCCGGAAAATTTAACCGACCTAAATGGTAGGATTTAAGCCTCGCTGCTGATAACCTCACTTTCAGTTTGGTAACATTGCTACCGAGCCAAGCGGAGTGGCTCTGGCAGAGACCCCAAGGGGGCCGGCATGGTGAGGACGCAGGGCCAGGCACGTCTCGCGGCAGGTTGCCGCACGGCGGTCCTGCTGTCGGCGCTGGGCGGGCTCGCGCTGCTCGGCGGCACCCAGCCCGCCGGCGCCGGGATCGCCCTGACCAAGCACAACCTGAGCGGCAGCCTCGAGGGGCCGGCAACCGCCGTCTGCGTCTTCTGCCACACGCCGAGCGGCGACCCGACCGCGGCGACACAGCCGCTCTGGAACGGCGGGCAGGTCGACGACAGCACCACGTACTCGATGTTCGACGATCTCGGCCGGCTCGATCCGAACCGCGACGGCGTCGTCGGCACCGTCTCGGTCGCCTGCATGTCCTGCCACGACGA
Source organism: Gammaproteobacteria bacterium (assembly GCA_036525695.1). Lineage (GTDB taxonomy): Bacteria > Pseudomonadota > Gammaproteobacteria > QNFN01 > QNFN01 > DATCZX01. Next base: position 3,390 of record DATCZX010000171.1, read on the forward strand.
CACCCAGGCACAAGGCATCACCAACCTGCAGTACGACCACCCGATAGGCGTCGTCTACCGTGGTGCCGAGGTCGGCGGCATCGACGTCGCCAGCCTGCCGAGCACCAGTACCAACGCTGACGGAACCATCGTCTACGAGGCCGGCACCAGCACAGCACCGCAGCGCTTCGCCCGCTCGCCCCAGATCATAGACGCCACGTTCAGGCGCGCGACTTCCAGCGTAATCGACGGTCAGGTGACCTACTGGGTGGAGACCGGCAGCGAGGGTCGCCAGCGCACCGACATCAAGCTCTACGCGCGGCACTTCGGTGACGGCGTCGCGGTGCCGTTCATCGAGTGCGCCAGCTGCCACGACCCGCACTCCGAGACCGAGACCTTCCTGCGCGTCGACAACCGCGCCGGCTCTACCCTGTGCCTGGGGTGCCACGATATCTGAGCGACCTGCGGCGGCGCTTTGCTGCAGCGCAGTGAGGCTCTGCTACTATCTTTGTCATCGAACCTGCGCCAGCCCTGCGCGCGGACCCGCAGCCGTGACCGAGTGAGCACTCCATGAGCGACCCCAGGATCATCAAGAAGTACCCCAACCGCCGTCTCTACGACACCGCGGTGAGCACCTACATCACGCTCCAGGACGTGCGCCGGCTGGTCACCGAGGGCGTCGATTTCCAGGTGATCGACGTGCGCAGCAAGGAGGACATCACCCGCTCGATCCTGCTGCAGATCATCTCCGAGCAGGAGGAGAGCGGGCAGCCGATCTTCACCAACGACGCGCTGACCCAGATCATCCGCTCCTACGGCAAGAACCTCGAGGACCTGATGGGCCAGTTCATCGAGCGCAGCCTCGAGGTGTTCGGCGAGCAGCAGCAGGCGCTGTCCAAGCAGGTGCAGACGCTGATGAGCGGCGACCCGGTGTCGGTGATGACCGACATGACCAGGCGCAACCTCGACCTCTGGTCGAACATGCAGAACGACTGGCTGAAGAGCATCCAGGCCGGCAGCCGCTTCGGCCACGACCAGGACAAGACCGGCTCCGGCGACTAGCCGGCCGACGCCCCGCTCCGCCTCCGCCTCTCCCGCTCGACGGGCGCTCTACCGGGCCGACCGGGAGAGCGGCCTCTTGACACCGTCGATGGCCGACCCTATCTTTGTGCGCTGCAGCATATTGCAGCGCAGCATCCGCGCGTGCGCATCCAGTCCGCCGCCCCTACCGGAACCAAGGAGCACCCAGCATGAACCATCCCACCGAGTGGCTCGAGCAGCTCAACGAGACCCACAGCAAGACGCTGAACGCCATCCTCAGCCTCGGCGAGCTGACCTCGCAGACCGTCGAGAAACTGGCCCAGCGCGAGTTCGAGCTGGCCAACAGCGCGCTCCAGGAAGGCCTGGAGCAGATCCAGTCGCTCGGCCAGGTGAGCAGCCTGGAGGAGTTCATGCAGCGCCAGCAGGGGCTGCTGAGCGAGCTCAACGACCGCTGGCTGGCCCAGGCCAAGCTGCGCATGGACCTGCTGGCCGAGGCCCAGGACGACTACAGCCGCTGGCTCGACCGCCAGCTGGCGGGTCTCCGCCCCGCCGCCCCGGTGGCCCGGCCGGCGCCGAAGCGTGCCGCGGCGCGCAAGCCTGCGGCGCAGAAGGCCGCGGCCTGAATCCCCGCCAGCCCGGGCGGTAAAAAATAGTTGCAGTGCAGCATTCTTTGCCTTATGCTGCGCCGCAACATGCCCTGAACCACGTGTCTTAAACCCTGTCCAGGAGAGACTGAAATGTACAACTTCGATGCTTTCGCCCAGTTCAACGAGTTCAACCAGGCCGCCATGGGTCGCCTGGTGCGCCTGAACCAGATCTCGGCCGGCGCGATCGAGAAGCTGACCAAGCAGCAGATGGTCCTCGCCGAGCAGAACATCAAGGCCGGCGTCGAGAAGGCCCAGAGCCTGCGCGACATCAAGGACGTGCAGGAGCTGTTCAGCCTGCAGCCGAAGCTGGCGATGGAGGCCGCGGAGACCTTCAAGGCGCAGGCCCAGGAGCTGCTGAACATCGTCCTCGAGGCCCAGGCCGAGCTGACCAGCCTGGCCGAGGAGAGCCTGAAGAGCATGAACGTCGAGCTCGCCCCGAAGGCGCGCAAGAAGGCCAGCTGAACCCGGCCCTCTGAGCGCACGGCAGCCGTGGATCTCCGGTGAACACCGCGCAGGTCCACGGCTGTTCTCATTTCCGGCAGCCGCCGGTAGCGATTCCCCAGCCCCGCGTCGGCGACCCGCTGCTGCTCGCCGTGGTGCTGCCGCCGGGCGATGCCCGGCACGGCCTGCCTGAAGGGCACCTGCACAGACTCACCGCCTGCGCGCTGCGCGCCGCGCTGCGCCGCGCACGCCTGCGCCTAGACCAGGTGGACGAGCTGGTCTACGCCTGCCCACCCGCGCAGGGTGGCTGCAGCCACGCGGCGCTGGAACTCTCCCGGCTGCTGCGGCTGCCGGCGACGGTGCCGGTCTCGGTGGTCGGCAGCCGCTCCGGCAACGGCCTGCGCGCGCTGCAGCTCGCGGCCCAGTCGATCCGCAGCGGCGAGGCGCGCTGCGTGCTGATCGCCGCGGTCGGCGGGGCGGCCGACGACACTGCCGCGCTGGTGCTGGTCGCGGCGGACCACCCGGCGGCGCGCTGCGTCCCCCCGCTGGCGGCGATCGTCGCCAGCGCCGGCAGCGGCGCCGACCCCGCCGCGGGCACGGCGCTGCCGACGGCGGTGACGCGCAGCTGCCTCGAGCGGGCCGGCTGGGAGCGTGCCGAGGTGACCTGCGCGGTGCAGGCCGACGACGAGGATTCCGCCGTGGGTACCCGCGCTTACGCTGGGCAGGCCACAGGCGCTAGAATCCTGCTGTCCCTGCTCGATGAAATGGCCTGCCGCGCGGCCACTAGGGGCCTGGTCACGCTGTGCACCGGTTCCGGGCAGGGCGTGGCGATCGCCATCCAACGACGAACAACCCATCCGTAGATAGGAGAGAAGACCCATGACACAACGAGTAGCACTGGTCACCGGCGGCACCGGTGGCATCGGTACCGCGATCTGCAAGGCCCTGGCCGACGCCGGGGTCAAGGTCGTCGCGGGCACCACCCGTGCCGAGAAGGGCCAGGCGTGGCAGGCCAAGATGAAAGAGGAAGGCTACGACATGCAGTTCGTCGCCGGCGACGTCACCGACTTCGCCTCGTGCAAGGCGATGGCCGAGGAGGCCGCGGCGAAGGCCGGCCCGATCGACATCCTGGTCAACAACGCCGGCATCACCAAGGACGGCCGCTTCGTCAAGATGTCGCCGGAGAACTGGGCCGCGGTGATCGCGACCAACCTCGACTCGGTGTTCAACATGACCCACCAGGTGGTCGCCGGGATGACCGAGCGCGGCTTCGGGCGGATCATCAACATCTCCTCGGTCAACGGCGAGAAGGGGCAGTTCGGGCAGACCAACTACTCCGCGGCGAAGGCCGGCATGCACGGCTTCACGATGGCCCTGGCCCAGGAGGTCGCGGCCAAGGGCGTCACCGTCAACACCGTGTCGCCGGGCTACATCGCCACCGACATGGTGATGGCGATCGCCGAGAACGTGCGCGAGTCGATCATCAAGACGATCCCGGTCGGTCGCCTCGGCGAGCCCGGCGAGATCGGCGCCGCGGTCGCGTTCATCGTCTCCGCCGGCTTCATGACCGGTGCCAACCTGTCGATCAACGGCGGGCTGCACATGCACTGAGCCGTCAGCCGACGGCAGCGTGCTGCGAGGCCGGGGTCCGCGCGAGCGGCCCCGGCCTCGCGCTTTCAGCCCCTGGCCACCCGTCCTGCAGCGCCGCTCTCGCCCAGCCCGGGCACGCCGTCCCCCCGGCTCAGGCCGCCGGGAAGCGCACCTCGACCTGCAGCCCCTGCCCGTCGGGGCCGTCGGCGAGGGCGATCTCGGCGCGGTGCAGCTCGGCCAGCCGGCGCACGATCGCCAGGCCCAGCCCGGCACCGGCAGCTGCTCGTAAGCGAGCACCTGCGGGTCGACCCGGGTGACGTCTACCGCTGCATCGTCGCCGGCTAGGGCGAGCCGACCACCCACCCGCGCTTCGACCGGATGGTCGGCGCGCTGCGCGGCCACCCGGTCACCTTCGACCTCGCCACCAACGGCAGCCGCCTCGACGCGGCCCGGCTGCGCGCGCTGGACGGCGTGTTCGACCGCGTGATGATCTCGTTCTCGAGCATCGATCCCAAGGTCTACGCGCAGACCCACACGCGCCTCGACCAGCAGCAGGTGCTCGGCAACATCCTGCTCGCGCACAGGCTGCTGCAGAAGAGCCGGCTGGTGATCAACCTGTCGCCGACCGTCGAGTGCCTCGACACCCTCGACGGCACCGTCGCCTGGTTCCGCCACCACGGCATCGAGCAGCTGCACATGTCGCCGACCTACTACGACCGCGCCGGGGCGATGCAGGAGCACAACGGCCCCGCGCACCAGCGGCTGCGCGCGGCGATCCGCACCCACCGCCTGCAGAGCCAGGAGACCGCGTTCATCTCCGGGGTCGGCGACTTCGTCAGGCAGTGGCGCCGCAACAGCTTCAAGTGCGTGCCGCGCAACATCAGCCTGATGCTCGCCGCGACCGGCAACCACTCGTGCTGCTTCAACGACATCCGCCACAGCCGCCCGCTCGGCCACGTCGCCACGAGCAGCGTGCGCGAGGCGCTGGAGCGGCGCGAGCAGCGCCCGCCGGAACCGCTGCTGTGCGCCGCGTGCAACCTCAACGGGCGCTACGGGCCACGCGAACTGATGCGCGTCGTCTGGGGTTATGCGCAGGCCAGGCTAACGGCGGCCTGGTGAATGGGTACCGGCTGGCGTTCAGCCGCCGATCGCGGTCATCTCGAGCGTGGCCGCCGTGGCCGGGTCGGCGAAATCGTGCCCGTAGGGCTTGTCACCGATGGCCTGGCAAATCGCCTGCTGCAACTCGAGGTCGCTCGCTCCGTCTGCGAGCAGCTGCCCGAGCCCGACCCGACCGGGGCGGCCGAGGCAGAGCTGCAGGTCGCCGCAGGCGGACAGGCGCACCCGGATGCAGTCGGCGCAGAAGTGGCGCGACATCGCGGAGATGACGCCAACCGTGGTGCCGTCGTCGAGCCGGTAGTAACGGGCCGGGCCGCCGCCTCGCCGTTCCAGCAACGGGACGAGCTCGCCACCGCAGTGCGCGCGCACCGCGGCGAGGATCTCGTCGGCAGGCACCAGCAGGCGGCTGCTGTCGGCCCCCGCCGGCCCGATCGGCATCGTCTCGATGAAACGCAGGTCGACCTCACGCTCGCGGGCGAAGCCGAGCAGCGCGCCGATCTCGTGGTCGTTGATGCCACGCATCACCACGCTGTTCAGCTTGACCGGGCGCAGGCCGGCGGCGAGCGCGGCGTCGATGCCGGCGACCACCCGGTCGAGGCAACCGCCCCCGGTGATCCGCGCGAAGGTCGCGCGGTCGAGAGAATCGAGCGAGACGTTGACCCGGCCGACACCCGCGGTGCGCAGGGCCGCTGCACGCGGAGCGAGCAACTCGGCATTGGTCGACAGCGTCACCTCCTCGATCCCGTCGAGCGTGCTTATGCCGGCGGCGATCTCCTCGAGATCGCACCGCAGCAACGGCTCACCCCCGGTCAGGCGCACGCGCCTCACGCCGAGCCCGACGAAGGCTGCCGCCAGCCGGATGACACGTGCGGCCGGCAGGCGCGGGTTTGCCTTCTTTTGCCGTGGACGTCCCGGGTGGCAGTAGAAACAGCGCATCTGGCACTGCTCGAGGACCGACAGGCGCAGGTAATCGATGCGCCTGCCGTGACCGTCGACCAGTTCGCCTGCGACGCGATCCATCTCGCGCCCCGAACCACCGTACCGCTCGGTCGCTGCGGGCAGGGCCGGTTTCATGGGGCAGGCCATGGGCTGCTCAGGTAGCCTGCAGCGACTCCACCAGCTGCCGCCTGCGTTCCACGTCGGCGGCCTCGCTGGCAAGGAAGTCGCGGGTGACCCGGGCCACGCCACGGTAGAAGCCGAGCTGCGCCGTTTCCAGGATCTTCTCGCAGAACAGGGGCACCCAGCGCAGCAGGTGCTCCTGCATGAACTCCTGCTGGTAAGCCAGTGCGTTGAGCACCTGGTCGAGCTCAGCCCCCTGCCAGCCGCGGGCCTCGTGCCCCGCCAGGTTTGCCATCAGGTCGAGCTCGACGCTGATGTGGTCGGGCAGGCCGTGGAAGTCGTCGCGCAACGACATGCCGAGCGCCTCGATGTAGCGCTTCACCTTGACGGTCTCGTTACCCCACAGGATGCCGCCACGCTGGCTGGCATGCACGGACTCGTGCGGCGAGATGTGCCCGCCCGGCCCGAGAAACAGGGCGGTGTACTCCACCGCCAGCTGTTCCAGCAGGTCCTCGTCCGGCTCGCCACTGGTGAGTTCCCCGTCGATCTCGAACCCGGCCTCGGCGAGTGCCGCGGCCGTCTCGGGGGAACGCAGCAGCCGCAGCAGCTCACGGGTCGGCTCTGCCCGGAACAGGGAGGCCAGGAGACCATAGAGGTGACTCACCTCGATGGCCGTCCTGGCCTCCGACTCCGGGTGACCGTCAAGCGCGTTGTCGATCACCGCTTGCAACATCGACTCAGACCCGGGTGACCTTGACCACCGTATCCATCCAGCGCTGCTGGCCGTTGATCGGATCCGGAGAATTGGCGATGGCCCAGTTCGGGTGCACGCCGTTGTCGGTCCACCACTTCATCTTGTAGTCGCGGTCACCGCGATCGTCCGAGCCCTCGTTCGGGGCGCGCCGGTCGGACGCGTAACGGCCGTAGGACCAGTGCCCGCAGTGGTGCGATACCGCCACGACCCCTGGCATCACCGCCTCGGTCAGCTGCGCCTTGGTGACGAACTCCCCGGAGGACGAGGCGATCTTGATCCGGTCACCGTCGAAGATGCCCCGCTCCTTGGCCGTAACCGGGTTAATCCAGGCCGGGTTGCTGTGGTAGATCTCGCTCAGGTACT
>DATCZX010000172.1:0-20864 GCA_036525695.1 Gammaproteobacteria bacterium
GCTGCTGCGGCCGCGCCCGGCCGCGGCCGCCGCCGGTGACGGCCCGCGCCCGCAGGTGGTCGCGCCCCGCGCGGTGCCGCTGCCGGGAAACCCGCTCGCACGCGCGCTGAACCGCCGGCTGTTCCGCGGCCTGCTGGCCCGGGCCACGGCCCGCGCCGGGATCCGGCGCCCGATCCTCTGGCTGTCGCTGCCGACCGCGGTCGACGCCATCGGTGCCGCCGGGGAGCGGGCGGTGGTCTACTACTGCGGCGACGACTTCGGTGCGCTGGCCGGGGTCGATCACGCCCCGGTGGCGCGGCTCGAGGCCGAGCTGGTCGCGCGCGCCGACCTGGTGCTGGCCGCCAGCCAGGCATTGGCCGCACGCTTCCCGCCACACAAGACCCGCCTGCTCGAGCACGGCGCCGACGTCGGGCTGTTCTCGACCCCCGTGCCGCGCGCGGCCGACCTGCCGAACGACGGCCCGGTGGCCGGCTTCTACGGCAGCCTCTCCGACTGGCTCGATCTCGAGCTGCTGGCCGGCGCCGCGCGCCTGCTGCCCGACTGGCGCTTCGTGCTGGTCGGGCCGCAACGCACCGACCTCGGCGCCCTCGCCGGGCTGGCCAACGTGCAGCTGCTCGGCCCGCGCCCGCACCAGGCGCTGCCCGCCTACGCGCAGCACTGGGACGCCGCGCTGCTGCCGTTCCGCGACACCGCGCAGATCCGTGCCTGCAACCCGCTCAAGTTGCGCGAGTACCTGGCCGCCGGGCAGCCGGTGGTCAGCACCGAGTTCCCGGCGCTGGACGGCTACCGCGACCTGGTGCAGGCCGTCGCCACCCCCGCGGAACTGGCCGCCGCGCTGCAGGCGGCACGTGCCGAGGGCCGCACGCGCGCGGCCGAGCGCCGGGCGCGGGTCGCCGCACAGAGCTGGGAGGCTCGCGCGGCCGAGCTCGAGCGGCTGCTCGCGGCGCTGTAGCGTCGCCAACCGCCCGCCGGGCGGCCATGAAGAGGGTGGATGCACTCGGCCTGTCCACCCTGCCGATAGCGGACCGCGTCTCAGCCGACCTGCTCCAGGGCGAATGAGCTCAGCGCATCCACCACCCGGCGGGCATGCCGCGCCGCCGTGTCGGCCACCCGGCAATGCCGCTACCCCTCGTGGAGGTTGACCATCCCACCGGTTTCAGGCCACGCGGGAGGTGCCGGCGACAAACGGCATCGCAAACTGAGAGATCTCTTTTCCAGACCCGCAACTTACCTTATGTAATTTCTACATATATATCATTAGTTATTGTTTAAATTGATTCTATGCCTCGGCTGGCTCCCATTTCTGCCCTGGTCCGCTTCTTGCGCCTTGATTGGCATGAAGCCAAACCGCACCCCGACCGTCGCCCTGCTGCTGCTCGCCGCCCTGTTCCTGGGCGGCTGCGCCGCACCGTCGGCACTGACCGTGGTGGCGATCGGGGCCAAGTTCATCCGCCACGACCTCGAACAGGCCCGCACGCGCCCCGGCCCGATCACCGTCGACGAGCTGCTGCTGCGCGCCCGCGGCGAGCTGGCCTGGCCGCAGCAGCGCGAGGTGCAGCTCAGCTTCGAGCCCGATGCGCTCGAGCTGGACGACGGCCAGCGCGAGCGCATGGTGGCGCGGCTGACCGAGCTCGCCAGCGACAGCGACTGGCAGGCCGACCTGCTGGCCGGGCCCGCGGCCGAGCCGGGCACGGCGAATGCCGCCCTGCTCGCCTACCGGCGTGCCCGCGGCGTCGAGCAGCTGCTGGTCCCCGGGGTGCAGCTGCGCAGCGTGCGCTACCTGCCGAGCCTGCCGCGCGACCGCGTGGTGCTGAACCTGCGACCGCTGCCGGAGAACCCGCGTGCGTAACCTGGTGATGGCCAACATCGCGGCCCTGCTCGCCGGGGGCTGGCGTCGCCGCTACCTGGTCGCGCTGCCGATCCTGCTGATGCCGCTGGCAGGCATCGTGGTCGGCACGCTGGCGCCGAAGAAGTACGAGAGCCACACCACGATCCTGATCCAGGAGGCGGCGAAGCTGAACCCGTTCCTCGAGGACCTCGCCGTGGCCACCAACCTGAAGCAGCGGATGGAGGCGATGAACGCGCTGCTGCACAGCCAGCACGTGCTCAACGACGTGGTGCTGAGCCTCGGGCTGGTCGACCGCGATGCCCCGGACCGGGCGCGACTGCAGAAGGTCGCCGAGCTCTCCGTCGCGCTGCGCGCGACGCTGGTCGGCGACGACCTGGTCAGGATCAGTTACGTCTCCGGCTCCCCGGCGAACATGGCCGAGGTGCTGCGGCTGGTCAGCGCGCGCTTCATCGAGCGCGTGGTCGCGCCGCAGCGCTCGGCCGTCAGCAGCTCGGAGGAGTTCCTCGAGCAGGAGCTGGCCGGGCGCAAGGCCGCCCTGGTCGAGGCCGAGAACGCGCTCGCCGGGTACAAGACCCGCTACGCCAGCGAGCTGCCCAACCTGCACACCAGCAACGTCACCCGGCTCGGTGACCTGCGCACGGCGCTGTCCGAGCGCGAGCTGGAACTGCAGGGGGCGCGCGCCGGGCGCGACGGCCTGCGCCGCAAGCTGGCCCAGACCAACCCGGTGGTCGGACGCATCGAGGAGCAGATCGTCGAGACGCTGTGCGAGCTCGCGGTGCTGCGCGCGCGCTACACCGACCGCCACACCAGGGTGCAGGGCGTGCTGCGCCGGCTCGGCTCGCTCGAGGACGAGCGCGCCAAGTTGCTGCAGGCGACCTCGACCATCGACCCGAGCGACCTCGACCGGCTGTGGAACCTGGCCGCCAGCCAGAAGCTGGTGCTCGAGGACGGCACGCGCACGCTGCTGGTGTCGCAGCTGCAGAAGCTCCAGGAGGCCGAGTCGCAGATCCAGGGTCTCGAACAGGAGATCCGCAGCCTGGCGCGCGACGCCGACGAGATCGAGCGCAAGGTGGCCGGCTTCGGCAGGCACGAGCAGCAGCTGTCCGAGCTGCAGCGCGACCTCGATGTCAGGCGCAAGATCTACAGCGAGCTGGCCGAGCGCTACCAGAATGCACGCGTGACCGGTGCGCTCGGGCGCTGGGAGGAGAACGAGCGGGTCAAGCTGATCGACCCCCCGTTCACCCCGTCGCTGCCGAAGAACCTGCCGCTGCTGGTGTTCGCGGTCGCCGGGCTGTTCGGTGGGCTGCTGCTCGGCATCGGCCTGGCCGTGGTCGCCGAGCTGGCCGACACCTCGATCCGCCGCCGCGGCACGCTGGAGCGGCTGCTCGACACCCCGGTGCTGGCGCGCATCCCGCCGTTGCCGGGCAGCGGCGATGGTCGCCAACCCTCCCCGCCGCACCCGCGTGCGCTGGCCGCCGCACAGCCCGCCACCTGACCAGGAGAGACCCGGATGCCCAGGACCACCGTGCAGGTCGTGCAGCACCTCCGCCCCGGCGGCATCGAGACGCTGGTGCTCGAGCTGCAGCGCCACGCCGCCCGCGACCACGCGGTGCACGTGGTCAGCCTCGAGGGCCGCGCCGAGACGGCGCTGCAGGCCTGGCCGCGCCTGCGCCCGGTCGCCGACCGGCTCCACTTCCTGGACAAGCCGGCCGGCCTGCAGCCGCGCTGCGTGCTGGTACTGGCCGCGCTGCTGCGCCGTCTCGGTGCGACCGCGGTGCACACCCACCATGTCGGCCCGCTGCTCTACGGCGGGCTCGCCGCACGGCTCGCCGGGGTGCGCAGCCTCGTGCACACCGAGCACGACGCCTGGCACCTGGCCGACCCGCGTCGCCGCCGCCTGCAATCCGCGGTTCTGCGCCTGGTGCGCCCGCAGCTGGTCGCCGATGCCCAGCTGGTGCGCGCCCGCGCCGAACGCGCGCTGCCCGGGCGCAGCTTCGAGGTGATCGCCAACGGCATCGACACGCAGCGCTTCCGCCCCGGCAACCGTGCCGCGGCGCGGCGCCAGCTCGGCCTGCCCGAGGCGGTACGCCTGGTCGGCTGCGCGGCGCGGCTGGAGGCGGTCAAGGACCACGCCACGCTGCTCGAGGCGCTGGCCGCACTGCCCGCCGGGGTGCACCTGGCGCTGGCCGGCGACGGCAGCCTCGCGGACGAACTGCAGCGCCGGGCAGATGCCCTCGGCCTGGCCGAGCGGGTGCACTTCCTCGGTAACCTCGAGGAGATGCCGACCTTCTACCGCGCGCTCGACCTGTTCTGCCTCGCCTCGCGGCAGGAAGGCCTGCCGCTCTCCCCGCTCGAGGCCCAGGCCTGCGGCATCCCCTGCGTGCTGACCGACGTCGGTGGCTGCCGCGAGGCGCTGTGTCCGACCAGCGGCCGGCTGGTCCCGCCCGGCGACCCGGCGGCGCTGGCCGACGCGCTCGCCCGGCTGCTGGCACGACCCTCGACCCGGACGCCGCGCGCCTTCGTCCTCGAGCACGGCGACCTGACCCAGATGACCCGCGCCTACGAGCGCCTCTACGCGGCCTGAAGCAGGATGGACAGCCACGACCTGATCGCCGGGATCACCCTGGCCAGTGGCGCCCTCGCCGCCTACCACCACGTCGGTTACCCGCTGCTGCTGCGGCGCTGGGCCCGGCGCGCGCAGACCCGGCTCACGGCGCTGCGCCGGCGCGGCTACCTGGCCCGCCCCGGCGACCGCAGCCTGCCGACGGTGACGCTGATCGTCCCGGCCTACAACGAGGCCGAGCACGTCGCCGCCAAGGTGCGCAACCTGGCCGCGCTCGACTACCCCGCCTCGCACCTGCAGGTGGTGCGGGCCTGCGACGGCTGCAGCGACGCGACCGCGGAGCGTGCGCGGGCCGCGCACGCCGAGCCCGAGTGCCGGCACCTGCGCCTCGAGGTGCGCGAACACCGGGTCAACCGCGGCAAGGTGGCGGTGTTGAACGAGGCCATCGCGCAGGCCGACAGCACGCTGGTCGCACTGAGCGACGTCTCGGCGCTGATCTCGGTCGACGCGCTGCTGGTCGCCGCCGCGCACTTCGCCGATCCCGCGACCGGCGTGGTTGCCGGCGGCTACCGGCTGCTCGCCCCGGGCAGCGCCGGCGAGGCGGCCTACTGGGACTACCAGCTCGCGATCAAGCGCGGCGAGGCCGCCCTCGGCGCGCCGCTCGGTGTCCACGGCGCCTTCTACCTGTTCCGCCGTGCCCTGTTCACGCCGCTCGAGGCCGACACCATCAACGACGACTTCGTGCTGCCGATGCGCATCGTCGCCGCCGGCCACCGCGCCGTCTACGAGCCGGCGATCGCCGCGCTCGAGCTGGAGCAGGCCGACCCCGCGCTGGACGCCCGGCGCCGCCGGCGCATCGCCGCCGGCAACCTGCAGCAGGCCTGGCGCCTGCGCCGGCTGCTGCACCCGCGCTACCGCGGCATCGCCTTCGCCTTCGCCTCGGGCAAGGCGCTGCGCGCGGTGATGCCGCTGCTGCTGCTGCTGGCGCTGGCCGGCAGCCTGGCGCTGGCCCCGGCCTCGCCGTGGTTCGCGCTGCTGGCCGCGCTGCAGCTGGCGGTCTACGGCACCGCGCTGTTCCGCCAGCTGCGTCCCGGCGCCCGCGTCCCGCGGCTGGTATCAACCTTGCACTACCTGGTCAGCGGCCACGTCGCCGGCCTGATCGGAGGCCTGCGCTACCTCGCCGGCCTGGAACGCGGCCGCTGGCAGCGCGCCACCCTCACCAAGGAGTCCTGAAGATGAACGCCAACCCCTACGCCCACTGGGCCGTCGCCGCCGGCAAGCGCGGCCTCGACGTGTTCGCCGCGCTGGCCGGGCTCGCCGCCGGCAGCCTGCTGTTCCCGCTGCTGGCGCTGGCGATCAAGCTCGACTCGCCGGGACCGGTGCTGTTCCGCCAGCTGCGCATCGGCCGCGCGCTGCCCGACCGCACCGAGCTGTTCTGGATGATCAAGTTCCGCACCATGCGCCAGGACGCCGAGCGTGTCAGCGGCGCGGTCTGGGCGACCAAGAGCGACCCGCGCATCACCCGCGTCGGCCGCTTCCTGCGCAAGACCCGGCTGGACGAGCTGCCGCAGCTGTGGAACGTGCTGCGCGGCGACATGTCGCTGGTCGGCCCGCGCCCGGAGCGGCCCGGCTTCTACCAGGAGCTGGAGCGGCAGATCCCCTACTTCGCCGAGCGCACCTACGGCCTGCGCCCCGGCATCACCGGTCTGGCCCAGGTGTTCCAGGGCTACGACACCAGCATCGAGGACGTGCGCAGCAAGGTCTCCTACGACCACGCCTACGCCGTCGCGCTGAGCCGCCCCGGGGCCTGGGTGGCCCTCGAGGCCGAGATCATGTGGCGCACGGTCGCGGTGATGTTCGGCATGCGCGGGCAGTGACCCGCCCTGCATCGCATTCTGCGAAAGCCCCCCGACGCCGCCGCCAGGCGGCGGCGTCATTTTCCGGGCAGTCGTTCTATCCATCTGTTCTTGTTGGGCCCATCAGCCCTTCTCGAGCGTCTTCAAGGTTGGCCCGCGGCTTGCGTCAGTAACGCTGTCGCCCTCGAACCCACGCAAGGAGAAGAGCCATGACCCCCATCGGTGCCAGCCAGCAGACCCTGCTCCTGAACGGCCCGTTCGACGCCCACGCCGCCGAGAAGCTGCGTCCCGAGTTCGCCCGCCACGCCGACAACGGCAGCGGCGACCTGGTCCTGGACCTCGCCGGCGTCGACTTCATCGACTCGTCCGGCATCGGCGCGATCGTCTTCCTGTACAAGCGCCTGGTCGGCCAGCGCCGCCTCCTGGTGCTGACCGGGGCCAGCGGCCAACCGCGGGAGCTGCTGCGCTTCCTGCGTATCGACCGCACCATCACCGTGGTCGACACGCTGCAGCCGTCGCCGGTGACCGGCATCACCGTCGGCGCCTGATGCGATGACCACCCGCCTGCTCCCGCGTGGCTGGCCGGCGCTGCTGCTGGGCCTGCTGCTCGCCTGGGCCGCGGCGTCGTTGCACGCGGCGGACGAGCCGCCGCTGCAGGTGGGTGACATCGTGACCATCGTGCTCCCCGGCGAGAGCACCTTCGACGAGCCGCTGCAGCTCGACAGCGAGGGACGCATCGTGCTGCCGGAAGCCGGCACCGTGCGCCTCGCCGGCCTGCAGCGCGCCGACGCCCTGGAGGTGGTGCGCGCCGCGCTGGCCCCGGTCTACCGCGACCTCGAGCGGCTCGACCTGCGCGTGGAGGAGCGGCGCCTGCTGGTCACCGTGCTCGGCTACGTCAAGCAGCCGGGCCCGGTCGACCTGCCCGCCGGCGCCACCGTGCAGATGGCGATCAACGCCGCCGGCGGCCTCAGCCAGGGGGCGCAGCTGGACAAGATGCAGCTGCGCCGCGGTGGCCAGGTGACCCGCTTCGATTTCAAGCGCTACCTCGACAGCGGCGACCCGGCGGTGGTGCCGAAGCTGCAGCCGCTCGACCAGCTGTTCGTGCCCGCCTCGCCGCTGACCGGCAACGTGCAGGTCGAGTTCGACGCCGCCACGCTGACCGCCAGCGGCGACGCCGGCGAGGAGTCCGAGGCGATCACGGTGTTCGGCGAGGTGCACCGCCCGGGCACCTTCAAGCTGCGCCCCGGGGCCTCGGTCATAGACATGCTGATGCGCGCCGGCGGCGTCACCCGCTACGCCGGCATCGAGCAGATCCGGGTGATCTCGAAGGGGCGCCCGGCGCCGTTCAACCTGCGCCAGTACCTCGACACCGGCGACGAGCGGCTGATGCCCGGCCTGCAGAGCGGCGACACCGTGTTCGTGCCGCAGAGCACCGAGGCGGTGAGCACCGGCGCGCGCACCGTATTCATCATGGGCGAGGTGTTCAAGCCCGGCGCCTACGAGACCGAGGCCGGCGCCTCGTTCCTCGACGTGCTGGCCAACGCCGGCGGCCCGACGCGCTTCGCCGACACCCGCCTGATCCGCGTCCTGCACGCCGACGGCGGCGCCACCCCGTTCGACCTGCAGCAGTTCACCGAGGGCCTGGCCAGTGCCGGCCTGCCGACGATCCGCCCCGGCGACGCGATCCTGGTCCCGGAGAAGGCCGACCTGCAGGAGAAGTCGTGGCTCAAGGTCGCACCGAGCCGCGCGGTGCGCATCATCGGCGCGGTGGAGCGCCCCGGACGCTACGAGTGGTCGGCGGAGATGAACCTGATGGACCTGCTGGCGCATGCCGGCGGACCACGCGCCGAGGCCGACAGCGCACACATGCAGATCCTGACCGCACGCGACGGCGGCGCCACCCGGGTGATCGAGTTCGACCTCAAGCGCTACCTGGTCACCGCCGAGGGGCCGCTGCCGGAGATCCTCGCCGGTGACACCGTGGTGCTGCCGGAGCTGGCGCGCGACGTCAACGACGCCCGCTCGCAGTGGCTGCGGCTGCCGCAGGACCGCGCGATCTACGTGGTCGGGCAGGTCGGCGCCCCGGGCCGCTACGCCTTCGAGGAGGGCATGGGCTTCCTCGACGTGCTGACCGCCGCCCAGGGGCCGACCGGGCGCGCCGACCTGCGCGCGGTGCGGGTGACCCGGCGCGAGGGCGAGGCGACGCGGATGTTCAACTTCAACCTGGCCGCCTACCTCGAGACCGGCGACCGCTCGGTGCTGCCCGAGCTGCACGTCGGCGACGTGATCTACCTGCCCGACCGCGAGCGCGACTGGCTCGAGATCAGCAAGGAGTCGACGGTGCGCGTGCTCGGCGCGGTCGGCGCCCCGGGGCGCTACCGCTTCGACAACCAGATGACCATCCTCGACCTGCTGGCCGAGGCCGGCGGGCCGACGCCGGGGGCGATGCAGGACAAGATCGTCGTCGTCACCCGCGCGCGCGGCGAGCAGGAGTCGCGGCCGTTCGACCTCGAGGCGTTCGCCGCCAGCGGCGACGTCGCGCTGCTGCCGCCGCTGCAGCCGGGCGACACCGTGTTCGTGCCCAGCCGCGAGCAGAGCGCCTGGAAGGAGTTCATGCGCGGCGTGACCGACATCGTCTCGCTCCTGTCGCTGGTCAAGCTCGCCACCGACCTCTGAGGAACCCCGATGACTACCGCGAATGCCCTGCCGATCCACTACGCGGAACTGGAATCGATCTACCACCGCACGCTGGCCCGCGGCACCCGCGCCCTGGCCCTGACCTGCGCCGCCGGCGGTGAGGGGGTGACCACGCTGGCGCGCGCGCTGGCCGAGCGCGCCGCGGCCGGCGGCCGGCGCACGCTGCTGGTCGACACCAACCTCGCCCACCCGGCGCTGCACGGCCACTACGGCAGCCCCCGCGAGGCATGGTCGCCGGCGGACTACGCCGACGCGCTGCACCTGGCCGACGTGCCCGGGCTGACACTGCTGACCGCCCCGCTCGATGGCGGCGAGTTCGGCTTCCGCGACCCGGGGGCGCTGCAGGCCGCGCTGCACGACTGGCTGCAGAGCTTCGACGTGGTGATCGCCGACACCTCCCCGGTCAACCGGCGCAACCGCCGCAACATCCCGGCCGAGGCCGTCTGCGGGGCCTTCCCCGCGACGCTGATGGTGGTGCTGGCCGCGGCCACGCCCGAAAGCGCGCTGGTCGAGGCGCACCAGCGCCTGGCCGCGGCCGGGGCGACGCTGGCGGGTGCGGTGCTCAACGACCGCCACCTGCCCGGCCTGGCCAGCGAGCTGTGCCGCGAGACGCGCCGTCTGGACCGCCTGCTGCCGCGGACCATGGCCTGGGCGCGCGCCGCGATCGGGCGCTCGGCGCTGCTGAACCAGCCGATCTGAAGCAGCCGCCGGCGCGCTGCCCCGGGGCTGCCGGCGCGGCCTGCGGCGACCGGCCTCAGCCCCGCTCGAGCAGCACCAGCGTGGCGTCGTCGGCTGCCTCCGGAGCGCCGCCGGCACAACCGACCGCCTCCCACAGCGCGTCGGCCGCCGCCTCCAGCGGCAGTCCAGCGGTGGCCGCCAGGGCCTGCCCGAGCGCCTGACCGAGCGCCTCCTCGGCGGCCGCGTCGCCGCCGCGCTCGAGCACCCCGTCGGTGCACAGCAGCAGCCGACCGCGCAGCTGCAGCGCCATCACCGGGTAGTCGCCGGCCGCGCCGAGCCCCGGCAACGGGCCCTCGACCGCGAGCCGGCTGACGCCATCGGCGGTGGCCAGCCACGGGCACGGGTGCGCGGCCGCGGCGAGCTCCAGCGTGCCGGTGTCGCCGAGGCGCAGCGCCAGCAGCGTCACCAGCGTCTCGCCGAGCAGCGGGTCGTCGGCGAACGCGGCCGAGACCCGCTCGAGCACCACCCCCGGCGCGCCCACCTCCGCGCTCGCCGCGACCAGCCCGTGCAGGTAGCCGGCCAGCGCGTGGGCGAAGAACTTGGCGCCGGTGCCGTGCCCCATCAGGTCCGCGAGCACCAGCAGGTGGCCCTGCTGGCACGGGCGGCAGAACAGCAGGTCGCCGCCGCCGGCACCGGCGGCGCGCGTGCGCACCGCGGCCCGGAACGGCCCGATGCGCTCCGGCAGCGCCGGGCGCAGCCGCGCGGTGATCGCCGCGTCGAGCCGCTCGCCGAGGCGCGAGCGCAGCTGGCGCGAGCGCGCCAGCACCCGCGCCACCACCGCGCGCAGGTGCGCCGCGGCGACCGGCTTGACCAGGTAGTCGTCGACCGCGAGGCCGTCGGCGCGCGCCTCCGCCTCCGGCAACCCGCTGAGGAACACGAACGGCAGCGTGTCGGTGCCGGCGTTCTCGGTAAGCCGCCGGCGCAGCTCGATGCCGCTGGCCTCGGGCATGCGGATGTCGGAGACCACCAGGTCGACCGGGCGCGCGGCGAGCTCGGCCAGCGCCGCGGCCACCGAGGCGCAGGCGACCACCCGGTAGTGCGGCTGCAGGTAGAGCGTCAGCAGGCGCAGGGTCGGCGCATCGTCGTCGACCAGCAGCACCGTGGCGGGCGCGGCCGGCGCGCACGGCGCGCGCAGGACCAGCCGGTTGCGCCCGCCGGCGCCGGCGTCGCCCGGGTGGTAGGCGACGTCGGGCAGCTGCGCGGCGACCAGGGCCAGGCCGCGACCGCTCTCGTCGAGCGGGTCGGACGGCCCCTCCGCCCAGGCCGTGGCGAAGTCGACGAACGGCCCGCCGTCGTCGGCCAGCTCCAGCACCCAACGGTTCGCCGCGCGGGCAAAACGCAGCTCGACGCTGGAGGCCGGGGGCTGCGCGTGGCGGCCGGGATTGACCACCAGCTCGGCGACCGCGAGCAGCAGCGCGTCGCGGGTCGCCGCCTCCACCCCGAGCCGCTCGAGCAGCCCCTGCAGCGCCAGGCGCAGCTCGCGCGCGCCGGCCGGGTCGGCCGCGGCGGTGCGCCGCAGCAACAGGCGCGAGGCGTCGCTCACGCTGCGCACGACCCGTGGGTTTGCCTTCCCGAAGCGGCCTCCACTAAGCTCGCCCGAGGCATCCAGCGCACGCTTGACGGACCATGAGCAAAACCACGCCGACGATCCTGCTGGTCGAGGACGACCCGAGCATGGCCCGTGCCTACCTCGCCTACCTCGACAGCGAGCCCTACGAGGTGACCCACGTGGCCACCGGCCGCGAGGCGCTGGCGGAACTCGAGCGCAGCCTGCCCGACCTGGTGCTGCTCGACCTGCGCCTGCCCGACATGGAAGGCTTCGAGATCCTGCGCGCGATCGCCGAGAACGAGTGGCCGACGGCGCCGGTCATGATCACCGGGCACGGCTCGATCAGCGTCGCCGTCGAGGCGATGCAGCTCGGCGCGCGCGAGTTCCTGGTCAAGCCGTTCAGCAAGGACCGGCTGGTCTACACGCTGAAGAACGTGCTCGAGCGGCAGCAGCTGTCCGCCATCGTGCAGACCTACCGCGAGGAGATCGACCGCCACAGCTACTGCGGTTTCATCGGCTCGTCGCTGGCGATGCAGAAGGTCTACCGCATCATCGACAGCGCCGCCGCGACCAAGGCGACGGTCTTCGTGACCGGCGAGAGCGGCACCGGCAAGGAGGTGTGCGCCGAGGCGATCCACCGGCAGAGCCCGCGTGCCAAGGGCCCGTTCATCGCGGTCAACTGCGGCGCGATCCCCAAGGACCTGATGGAGAGCGAGCTGTTCGGCCACGTCAAGGGCGCCTTCTCCGGTGCCATCCGCGATCGCGACGGTGCCGCGCGCGTGGCCCACGGCGGCACGCTGTTCCTCGACGAGATCTGCGAGATGGAGCTGGCGCTGCAGCCGAAGCTGCTGCGCTTCCTGCAGACCGGGGCGTTCCAGCGCGTCGGCAGCAGCAGCCTCGAAAACGTCGATGTCCGCATCATCTGCGCCACCAACCGCGACCCGCAGGCCGAGGTCGAGGCCGGCCGCTTCCGCGAGGACCTCTACTACCGGCTTCACGTGCTGCCGATCGCGCTGCCGCCGCTGCGCGAGCGCCACGAGGACACGGTCGAGATCGCGCGCCACTTCCTGCAGCGCTACGCCGCCGAGGAGGGCAAGCCGTTCACCCGTTTCGCCCCCGAGGTCGAGGAGGTGCTGACCGCCTTCGACTGGCCGGGCAACGTGCGCCAGCTGCAGAACGTGGTGCGCAACATCGTGGTGCTGAACCAGGGCGAAACGGTGACCCCGGCGATGCTGCCGGCACCGCTCGACCAGCCGCTGCCGGCGTCCGCCCCGGTGGCACGCCCGGCTGGCGGCAGCGCGCCGGCAGCCGCCCCGTCGGTCGGCAACGACGCCGCCAGCGATCTCGCCGAGGCGATCCGCCCGCTGGCCGAGCTCGAGCGCGAGGCGATCGAGCGCGCGGTGCGCCTGTGCGACGGCAACGTGCCGCGCGCGGCCCACTTCCTCGGCATCAGCGCCGCGACGGTCTACCGCAAGAAGTCGGCCTGGGCCGCCCAGGACGGCGGCGACTGACCGCGGCGTCATGCCGCGCTCACCGGTACCACGCGCGCCGCCAGCGCGCTGAACGCGGGGTCGGCCAGTTCCACCAGCCGCTGCGCGGCCGCGATGCCAGCGGCGCGGTCACCGCCACGCAGCGCCTCCTCGCAGTGCCGCGCCGCGCGTTGGATCCCCGGCAGGCCGTAGGTCCCGGCACTGCTGCCGAGCGCGTGCGCCTCGTCCTCGACCCGCGCCAGGTCCGTCGCCGCCAGTGCCTGCCGGATGCGCGCCACGCGGCCGCGCGCATCGTCCAGGAACAGCGCGACCAGCTCGGGCACCAGCGCCGGGTCGGTGTCGCGCGCGAGCTGCTCGAGTGTCCGCTGGTCGATCTCGGCGCTGCTGGCCGCTGCAGCGGTGGTCGCGTCCGGCTGGCATGCCTCGCCGCGCGGGTGCTCGGCGCACCAGCGTGCGACCGTGGCCAGCAGCTCCACGCGGTCCACCGGCTTCTGCAGGTAGTCGTCCATGCCGGCGGCGAGGAACGCCTCGCGGTCGCCGCACATCGCGTGCGCGGTCATCGCCACGATCGGGATGCGCGCCACCGGGCCGTCCAGCTCGCGGATCGCGCGGGTCGCCTGCAGGCCGTCCATGCCGGGCATCGACACGTCCATCAGCACCAGGTCGTAGGGGTAGCCAGTGACCGCCTGCAGCGCCTCCGCGCCGTCGGCGACGGTGTCGACGTGGTGCCCGACCCGCTGCAGCAGCTCCCTGGCCACCAGGCGGTTGGCGGCGACGTCCTCGGCCAGCAGCAGCCGGGCCGGGCGCAGTGCCGGCAGCAGCGGCAGGTCGAGCGCCGAGCGCGATACCGGCTGCTCGGTCTCGGGTAGTTCGACCTCGAACCAGAAGCGGCTGCCCTGCCCCAATTCGCTGTCGACGCCGATCCGCCCGCCCATCAGCTCGACCAGCTGCCGACTGATCGCCAGGCCGAGCCCGGTACCGCCGTAGCGGCGCGCGTAGGAGGCGTCGAGCATGGTGAACTCGGTGAACACCTCGGCCTGCCGCTCCCCGGCAATGCCGATGCCGGTGTCGACCACGCTGAACCGCAGCCGCTGGCCGCGCCCGTCCCCCGGCGTGACCTCGAGCCCGATCACGACACTGCCGCGCTCGGTGTACTTGACCGCGTTGCCGGCCAGGTTCAGCAGCACCTGGCGCAGCCTCCCGGGATCGCCGAGCACCGCGCCCGGCAGCCGCTCCGGCAGTGCGAGCCGCAGCGCGAGCCCCTTCTCCACAGCCTTCGGCTGCAGCAGGCGGTGCACGCTCTGGAGCAGGCCGGCGGGTTCCCAGGCCGAGTTCTCCAGCTGCAGCTTGCCCGCGCCCATCTTGGACAGGTCGAGGATGTCGCTGATCAGGTCGAGCAGCGTCTCGCCGGCCTCGCGCGCGGTGCCGACCAGCTCGCGCTGGCGCGGCCTCAGGGTCTCGTCCTGCAGCAACCCGAGCAGGCCGAGCACGGCATTCAGCGGCGTGCGCATCTCGTGGCTCATGGTCGCCAGGAAACCGGCCTTGGCACGGTTCGCGGCCTCGGCCAGTGCCACCGCTTCGCGCAGCTCGCTCTCCACCTTGCGGCGTGTCTCGAGTTCACCGGCATACGAACCCGCCAGCTTGTGCAGCTCCTTCAGCGTGGTGCTCTGCGCCTGCAGCAGCAGCAGCAGGTCGCGGGTCCCGTCGTGGGCGGCGAAGTCGCCGATCTGCAGGCCCAGATCGGCAACCGCCCGGAGACTGTCGACCACCGGGGTGAGCACGAACAGCAGCGGCGCGTCGGCTGCCTCGGGCAAGCTCAGCAGCTGCCCTTTCAGGCGCAGGTCCCGTTTCCGGCTGCGCAACACCACCAGCCCGCGCGGGCGCTGGAGCAGGCTCGCGGCATCCAGCGGCAACCGCGGCGTGACCAGTTCGAAATGTTCAGCGAGGGGCTCACCCGGCAGCAGTTCCGGCAGCAGCTTGCGCAGTCCGGAACCCAGCTGCAGCACGCTGAGCGCGGCATCGCAGGCGAGGTGGAACGGGAACACCGCGCCCATCTGCGCCGGGGAGATGCCGATGCGGGTCTCGGGATTCATCACGGCTGCGGTCGCTTCAACCCAGCTCAGGCGGGCCGGTAGCGCACCAGGAATTCGTCGTGGTCGTCCGCGGCGTCACGGCGCACCACGTGCTCGACCTCGACCGCGGTACGGTAGCGCCGGCCGAGCCCCTCGAGCAGGCCGACGACCATCGGCCCCAGGCCGTCGCGGGTGGAGTGGTAGTGCAACCGGAAGCTGCCGGCCGACTGCTCGGTGAGGTGGAACGACGGCGGCTTCAGGTCGGGCATCAGCTGGCCCACGCGCGTGTGCAGGTCGTTCAGGTTCTCGACCATCTCGACGAACGAGTCGCCGGAGACCGCCAGCAGTTCGCCGTAGGCCTCGTCGGCGTAATCGATCCAGTAGTCACCGAACGCGCGCAGCACCGCGTCGACCTCGGTGCCGAGCATCTCGGTGGCGATGGCGACCAGGCGGTAGGTCAGCGCGTCGGGGTACTGGGCCATGCGCAGGA
Source organism: Gammaproteobacteria bacterium (assembly GCA_036525695.1). Classification (GTDB taxonomy): domain Bacteria; phylum Pseudomonadota; class Gammaproteobacteria; order QNFN01; family QNFN01; genus DATCZX01. The sequence goes on from DATCZX010000172.1 coordinate 15,305, forward strand.
ACACCAGGTCGGCGTCGGCCCGTCGGCGCATCTCCTCCCACGCGTCCTCCCCATGCCGCTCGGTGACCATCTGGCGGATGGCGTCGTTGATCATGCCGTACATCGTCCTACTCCGTCTGTCGCATCAACCTGGATCAATCGGCTGTGTTCGCCATGGCGTGCTGCAGGTGCCGCTCGAGTGCCGTGAACGCCGGGTCGGCCTCGCTGACCAGGGCGCGTGCGCCGGCGATGCCGCCAGGGTGGTCGCCGGTACGCAGCAGCTCCTCGCAGCGCCGCGCCGCGCGGTGGATTCCCGGCAGGCCGTAGGTCGCCGCGCTGCTGCCGAGCGCGTGCGCCTCGTGCTCGATGCAGGCGAGGTCCGCGTCAGCCACCGCCTGGGCAATGCGCGTCACGCGTCCGCGCGCGTCGTCGAGGAACAGCTTCACCAGCTCCGGCACCAGCGCCGGGTCGGTGTCGCGGCCGAGCTGGGTCAGGGTCTCCGCGTCGACCGCGGCGTTGGCGACCTCGACCCTGTCCGACCCCGGCAGCGGCTCGGGCTGCCGCTGGGCCATCGGTTCGAACGCCTCCGCGGCGTCAGCGCGAGCGGAACTCCAGCGCGCCACCATCAGCAGCAGCTCCTCGCGCACCACCGGCTTGTGCAGGTAGTCGTCCATGCCGGCGGCCAGGAAACTCTCGCGGTCGCCGCGCATCGCGTGCGCGGTCATCGCCACGATCGGGATGCGCGCCACCGGCCCGTCCAGCGCACGGATTTCACGGGTCGCCTGCAGCCCGTCCATGCGGGGCATCGACACGTCCATCAGCACCAGGTCGTAAGGGTAGGCGGTGACCGCATGCAGCGCCTCCTCGCCGTCGGCCACGGAGTCGACAAGGTGTCCGGCCCGCTCGAGCAGCTCCTTGGCCACCAGGCGGTTGGCGGCGACGTCCTCGGCCAGCAGCACGCGCGCGGGACGGCACTCGGGCAGTGCCGGCAGTTCGAGCGACGAGGTCGACGCCGGCAGTTCGCTCTCCGGCAGTTCCAGTTCGAACCAGAAGCGGCTGCCCTGCCCGGGCGTGCTGTCGACGCCGATCCGTCCGCCCATCAGCTCCACCAGCCGGCGGCTGATCGCCAGGCCGAGCCCGGTACCGCCGTAGCGGCGCGCGTAGGAGGCGTCGAGCATGGTGAACTCGGTGAACAGCTCGGCCTGGCGTTCCGCGGGGATGCCGATGCCGGTGTCCTCGACGATGTAGCGCAGCCGGTGACGGGAACCGCCGACCGGCCGGCTCTCGAGGCGCACGCTGACCTTGCCGCTCTGGGTGTACTTGATCGCGTTGCCGGCCAGGTTCAGCAGCACCTGGCGCAGCCGTCCCGGGTCACCGCGCACCGCGTCGGGCATCGCGCTGTCCAGCTCGAGGTGGAAACCGAGTCGCTTTTCCAGCGCCCGCGGCTCGAGCAGCGCGCGGACGCTGGCGAGCAGCCGCGCCGGGTCGAACGGCGACTCCTCGAGTTCCAGCTTGCCCGCCTCCATCTTCGAGTAGTCGAGGATGTCGCTGACCAGGGCGAGCAGCGCCTCGCCGGCATCCCGTGCGGTGCGCACGTAGCCGCGCAGGCGAGGCTCCAGCGCCTCGTCCTGCAACAACCCGAGCAGACCGAGCACCGCGTTGAGCGGCGTGCGGATCTCGTGGCTCATGGTGGCGAGGAAGCCGGTCTTGGCCCGGCTCGCCGCCTCTGCCGCGGTGATCGCCGCGCGCAGTTGCGTCTCGGTGCGTTTCATCGCGCTGATGTCGGTCGAGTGCGCGACGAAGTGCGTGATCTCCCCGGCATCGTCACGCACCGCGCTGATCGAGTACCACAACGGGTACACCTCGCCAGTCTTGCGCCGGTTCCACAGTTCGCCTTCCCAGCGCCCGTCATGCAACAGGCCCTCCCACATCGCCTGGTAGAACGCCCGGTCGTGGCGACCCGACTTCTGGAACCCCGCGTTGCGTCCCACCGCCTCCTCGAGCGGGTAGCCACTCATCTCGCAGAAGGCCTGGTTGGCCCTCAGGATGGTGCCTTGCGGGTCGGTGATCAGGATCGCCTCGCTGCTGTCGAAAGTGCTCGCGGCGAGCCGCAGCTCCTCCTCGGTGCGCCGGCGCTCGATGACGTTGCGGAACACCACCACGGCGCCGCCGACCTGGCCCTGTTCGACGATCGGGGTGCTGGTGTACTCGACCGGGAAACGCAGCGTGTTCCAGCGCCAGAACCAGGCGTCGTCGACCCGGTGCACGGTGCCCTCTTTCAGCGTCGCCAGGATCGGCGAACACTCCTCGCCAGCGGCCTCCGCCTGCGGACCGTGCAGCAACTGGCCGACCGGGCGGCCGACCAGGTCGTTGGCATCCCAGCCGACCATGCGCAGCGCGGCGTGATTGACGAAAGTGACGACGCCGTCCCGGTCCAGGCCGAAAATCCCATCGCCCGCCGAGTTCAGGATCAGCTCGTTTTGCCGGCGCAGGCGGTCGATCGAGCGTCCGGCCTGTTCCAGCCGCTCGCGCGCGAGCCTCTGTTCATGCATCAACTCGCCAAGGTGCATGACCGCGCGCTCGACGCCGGCGAACTCGCGCGAACCGGCAGCACCGGGAGGTGCCGGCTGCAGTCCGCGACCGATGGCATCCAGCCGGGTCGAGATCCCGGCAAGCGGCCCCAGCACCCGCCAGCGCAGCAGCACCAGCAGCGACAGCACCAGCGCAGTCAGCCCGCCCAGGTAGTACGTGAAGCTGCGCGCTGCATGGTCGAGCACCTCGTCGGAGACAACCGCCATGTTCCACCTGAGTTCCAGTACGCCGAGAGTGCTCCCGTGGGATTCCACGGGCCGGAGGTGAGAGTGGAAATCGGCAGACTCCGCGCCCTCCCGACGCCACTGCAGCAGGACCTCACCGTCATCCCCCTCGATAATCAGCGCGAGCAGGTCCGGCAGGGGTGCGGTCAGATCGGCCAGGGTTTTGTCGATCATCGCCGTGTTCCCGGCGAGCAGTGCTGGCTTCAGCGCGGCGCTGATCAGCTCGTGTTTCTCGTGATTTCTCTGGTGAAGCTCCTCGGTTACTTCCGCCGACTCCGTCAGGTAGAGAATCGATCCGCCTGCGCCGGTGATCAGCAACAGCAAACCGAGCAACATCAGCACCAGCTGGCGGGCGAGCGGAGGATACTCTTGCAGGTCACTGCCGGTTACGGCATACGAGTCGGGCTGCTGCACGGCGCAGTCTCCGTGGTCGTGTCTAATCGAACTTCAAATGCAATATCTGCGCCCGCTCGGCAGATCGCAACCGCTTGATTCCGGCCCTTCCCGCCGCCGGCGTGGTGACCGTGAGCGCCCGACTCGCAAGTTGTTTCGCATTTTGCGAAAAACCGGCCATCGGCACGCCGCTGGCGTGGAATCCGGCCCGGTACCGGGCACGACCGCACTGGCACCGATCTTGCGCTCCGGTTGGGCATGCACGGAACCGATCCGCCCAGTGCCATGCCGGCCAGCCCACCGCTCGCCACCCGTCGGGCACAGCTGCTGCTGGCCGGCGCGCTCTGCCTGCTGCTGACCACCGCGTGGTCGGCACTGCAGCACCCGCTGCTGGTGGTGATCGCCGGGCTGGCCCCGCTGGCGCTGCTCGGCGTGCTGCGCTTCCCGTTCCCGGTGGTGCTGGCCTTCGTCGCCTTCTCGTTCTTCCGCCTGCACGAGGTGGTGCAGCCGCTCTACCCGCTGCGGATCCCGCAACTGCTCGCGCTCGGCGCGTTGGCCGCGCTCGGCTGGGGGCTGTGGCAGCGCCAGATCCGCGTCTACTGGCGCCCGGAGCTGACCGCGTTCGCGCTGTTCTTCATGCTGGTCACGCTGGGCCTGCCGCTGGCCAGCAACCGCGGCTACGCGATCGACGCCTGGAGCGCCACCTACTCGAAGATCGGCATCATGGTGCTGGCGATCGCCTGGCTCGCGGTGGATCGCGCCGCGTTCCGCCTCACCGCCCGCGCGGTGGTCGCCTGCGGGCTGCTGCTCGGCGCGGTCGCGCTGTACAACCAGGCCAACGGCATCGGCCTGGTCGAGGGCACCCGGGTCACCATCGCGCGCAACCTCGGCTCGATGCTCGGCGACCCGAACGACCTGGCACTGACGCTGCTGTTCCCGGCCAGCTTCGCGCTGGCGCTGCTGCTGACCCGCGGGGTGCGCTGGTACGGCCGCCTCGCCGGGCTGCTCTGCTTCGTCACCGTGTTCGCCGCGATCATCGCCACGCAGAGCCGCGGCGGCCTGCTCGGCATCCTCGCGGTCAGCGGCGTGTTCGCCTGGCGCCGGGTGCGCTCGAAGACCCTGCTGGTGCTCGGCGGCGTCCTCGCCCTGGGTGTGCTGTTCGCGCTCGCCGGGATCGACGAGCGCGCCTCCGGCGGCGCGCACGAGGGGGGCATCGACGAGTCGGCGATGGGGCGCATCTACGCCTGGGGCGCCGCCTACCGGATGGCGCTGGCGCACCCGCTGAGCGGCGTCGGCCTGAACAACTTCCTGGCCAACTACTGGCAGTACAGCGCGCACTGGGACGGCCAGAACCACGCCGTGCACAGCACCTGGTTCGGGGTGCTGGCGGAGACCGGCTTCGTCGGCCTGGCCGCGTTCGTCACGATGGTCGCGGTGACCGTCTACCTGGCCCGGCGCAGCGTGCTGGCGCTCGGCCCCGAACGGCCCGGCCACGTGCTCGAGGCCTACGTCATGGCGCAGGGGGTGCAGGCCGGGCTGGTCGGGTTCCTGGTCTCGGGCACCTTCCTGACCATGGGCTTCCTCTGGCCGTTCTACATCCTGCTCGCGCTGGCGGTCGCGGTCGGCGAGTTCGCGCGGCGCCTCGAGGCGGAGTCGCAGGGCGCTTCGCAAACTGCGAACCCTCCCGTGCCACGCGGCGCGGCACCCCCCGGGCCACTCCCTGACGTCATCGGCAACGGCAGGGAAAAGCCATTTTGATCATTCGCTTATGACCGACCTGGGGGCTGTCTCCCGACACGCTGACGACTGGCACCGAAGTTGCGACATCCCAATCGTGACCACCTGGGAGAGAGCCATGGACAAGCGACCGACGCACTCCGACCGCAACCCGCGCCGCCAGCTCAGCGTGCTGGTCACCGATGCCGCCACCCTCGGCGCGATCGCCGCGATCCGCTCGCTCGGTCGCGTCGGCTACCGGGTGATCGCCTGCAGCGCCGACCCCGAGGCCCTCGGACTGCGCTCGCGCCATGCCACGGTGCGCCTGGTCAACCCGCCGTACGCCAACGGCCAGGCGTTCCGCGACTGGCTCGACACCACCCTCGCGCAGCTGCGGCCGGCGCTGATCGTGCCGTCGGAGGCGTGCCTGCTGGCACTGCGTCCCCAGCTCGCGCGCTACGCCCACCTGCTCCCGGGCGCCGACGACCCGGCACGGCTCTACCGCGCCTTCAGCAAGCACGACGTGCTGCAGTCGTTCGCCACGGCCGCCGACCCGGCGCTGCGCGAGCAGCTGCCGCCGACCCTGCTCGACGACGGCAGCCGCCCGCTCGACGAACTCTGCGCCGCGGCCGTCGCCGACCTCGGCCTCCCGCTCT
>DATCZX010000173.1:0-11107 GCA_036525695.1 Gammaproteobacteria bacterium
GGGCGGGTGGCTGCGGGGCCGCAGGGGCGGCGGCCACCGGGGCGCTCGGCACCACCAGGTTCGGCGGGTCGATCAGCAGGGTGATCTCGCGGTAGGTGGCACCGCCCGCGCCGCAACCGACGCGCAGCGGGAACACCAGGATCGGCTCGGTCCAGGGCCTGCGCGTGGTGATCAGCACCTCGGCCAGCCCGTCGCCCACCTCGGTGACGCGGAACTGGGCCCTGAGCAGGTCGGCGATGAACGGGGTCTCGCGGCCCGGGGGGGCGGCGATCTGCAGGCAGCTGGCGTCGAGGCCGGTGCCCGGCGACAGTTTCACCGGCAGGCTCACGCGGAGCGGCTCGCCGAGGGCGGAGAGGACTCGTGCCTCGCCCAGCCCGTAGGCGGCAGCGCCGCCGCTGGCGGCCAGGAGCAGGCAGAACAGGCTGGATGAGAGGTGGCGTCGGCTCAACTGAGTAGTTCCCCGGGTGCTTCCTGCGTGCGCGACGGGCGATTATTACATTGTTTGCCGCGCAGGTACTCGGAAAGCGTAACCGAGCACGCGATGGCGCGCCAGTTGCCACCCTTGCCATGCCCGACGCGCCCCAACAGAATGGCCGGATGAACTACCAACTACCCGCGCTCGACGCGATGCTCGGGCGCCTGGTCGCGGCGCGCTCGGTCAGCAGCGTCGACCCGGCACACGACATGGGCAACCGTGCCGTCTGCGAGCTGATCGCCGACTGGGCCGAGGGGCTCGGCTTCGCCATCGAGTGGATGGAGATCCCCGAGGACCCGCGCAAGGTCAACCTGATCGCCACCCTGGGCAGCGGCCCCGGTGGCCTGGTGCTCTCCGGCCACACCGACACGGTCCCCTGCGACGAGGCGCTGTGGACCAGCGACCCGTTCCGGGTCGAGGCGCGCGACGGGCGCTACTACGGTCTCGGCACCGCCGACATGAAGGGCTTCTTCGCCGTGGCCCTGGCCGCCGCGGCACGCTTCCGTGCCGGCGACCTGGCGCAGCCGTTGATCCTGCTCGCCACCGCCGACGAGGAGAGCGGCATGAGCGGCGCCCGCACCCTGCTCGAGCAGGGTCGGCCGCACGCGGCGCAGGCGCTGATCGGCGAGCCCACCGGGCTGGTGCCGGTGCGCATGCACAAGGGCGTCATGATGGAACGCGTCCGGCTGCTCGGCAGGAGCGGCCACTCGAGCCTGCCGGCGGTCGGCAACAACGCGCTGGAGGGGATGCACCGGGTGATCGGTGCCCTGCTCGCCTGGCGCGACGAGCTGCAGCGCGACTGGCAGCAGCCGGCGTTCAGCGTGCCCGGGCCGACGATGAACCTCGGCCACATCCACGGTGGCGACAACCCGAACCGGATCTGCGGCGAGTGCGAGCTGTGGCTCGACCTGCGCCCGCTGCCGGGGATGTCGCTGCAGGCGCTGCGTGAAACGCTGGTGGAGCGGGTCGAGCAGGCCGTCGCCGGCAGCGGGCTCGGCGTCGAGGTGAGCCCGCTGTTCCCGGGCCTGCCGGCGATGGAGACCGCGGCCGACAGCCCGCTGGTGCGGCTGACCGAGCAGCTCAGCGGCCGCACCGCCGAGGCGGTCACCTTCGGCACCGAGGGGCCGTTCCTGCAGCAGCTCGGGCTCGACACCGTGGTGCTCGGGCCGGGCGGCATCGAGCAGGCGCACCAGCCCGACGAGTTCGTCGCCCGCAGCCAGCTCGATTCCGGCATCGCGCTGGTCGAGCGGCTGGTCGAGGGCTGCTGCGTGCGCCGCTGAAGCGCTTGCCCTCGACCTCATCAATGGTTTAAGTTTCGACCGCAACCTTCTGAAGAACATGTAAATGGATACGGGCAACAATTCCCCCGACGAGAACCGGGCGTTCGTCGCCTGGTTCCGCCACTCGTCGCCCTACATCCACGCCCATCGCGGCCGCACGTTCGTCATCGGGATCTCCGGCGAGGCGGTCAGCGACCCGGCCTTCGCCGCCTTCCTGCACGACGTCGCGCTGCTCAGCGGCCTCGGCATCCGCGTCGTGCTGGTGCACGGCATCCGCGCGCAGACCGAGCAGCGGCTCACCGCGCAGGGCGTCGCCTCGCGCTACCACGACGGCCTGCGCATCACCGACGCCACCGCGCTGGCCGCGGTCAAGGAGGCCGCCGGCACCGTGCGGGTCGAGATCGAGGCACTGCTGTCGATGGGGGTCGCCAACTCGCCGATGGCCGGGGTGCGCATCCGCGTCGCCTCGGGCAACTACGTCACCGCGAAACCGCTCGGCGTGCTCGGCGGGGTCGACTTCTGCCACACCGGCACGGTGCGCCGGGTCGACGCCGAGGCGATCAACCGGCAACTCGGCGACGGCGCCCTGGTGCTGGTCTCCCCGGTCGGCTACTCGCCCACCGGCGAGGTGTTCAACCTCGCCTACGAGGAGGTCGCCGGCAGCATCGCCGCCGCGCTGCGCGCCGACAAGCTGATCTACCTGGTCCCCGGCGAGGGCATCCGCACCCCCGACGGCGCGCTGCTGCGCCAGCTGACCCCGGCCGAGGCCGCCGAGCTGCCGCACGAGGAGCTCGGCGAGGAGGCCGAGAGCGCCTTCGCCGCCGCGGTCGAGGCGTGCCGCCGCGGGGTGCGCCGCGGCCACCTGATCGGCTGGGCCCACGACGGCGCGCTGCTGCTCGAGCTGTTCACCCGCGACGGCGTCGGCACCATGGTCACCAGCGAGCGCTACGACCTGATCGCGCGCGCCACCATCGACGACGTCGGCGGCCTGCTCGAGCTGATCGCCCCGCTGGAACGGCACGGCGTGCTGGTGGCGCGCTCGCGCGAGCAGCTGGAGATGGAGATCGACCGCTTCACGGTGCTCAAGCGCGACGGCGCGATCATCGGCTGCGGCGCGCTCTACCCGTTCCCCGACGACGGCATGGGCGAGCTCGGCTGCCTGGCGATGCACCCGGACTACGACCGCGAGGGCCGCGGCGGCGAGCTGCTCGAGCGGATCGAGCGGCAGGCACGCGAGCTCGGGCTGGCCAAGATCTTCGTGCTGACCACGCAGACCGCGCACTGGTTCGCCGAGCGCGGCTTCGCCCCGGCACGGGTCGAGGACCTGCCGATGTCGCGCAAGGCGCTGTACAACTACCAGCGCAACTCCAAGGTCTACATCAAGACCCTGTAGCCGCCCGCCGGCACGCGGAGCGGGCCGCCTGTCCCCGCGCGCCGCGCGGTTTGCCATACTTGGACGCGGTCGCCCCGACCCGCCAGGCAGGCTCGCCCATGTCCATCAACAGCCACGTCGCCGAACTGCTCACCCGGCGCACCAAGATCGTCGCCACCCTGGGACCGGCCAGCGTCGCGCCGGCGCAGGTGGCGCGGCTGGTCCGGGCCGGGGTCAACGTCTTCCGCCTGAACATGTCCCACGGCGACCACGCCGGGCACGCCGAGGCCTACGCCACGGTGCGCGCCACGGCGGCCCGCCTCGGCCAGCCGGTCGCCGTGCTCGCCGACCTGTGCGGGCCGAAGATCCGCGTCGGCCGCTTCGCCGGCGGTGCGATCCAGCTGCGGCGCGGCGAAACGGTCACCGTCACCACCCGCGCGGTGCAGGGCAAGCCGGGGCTGATCCCGTCGCAGTACCGGGCGCTGGCGCGCGACACCCGCGCGGGCCAGCGGCTGCTGCTGGCCGACGGCGCGCTGGAGCTGAGGGTCGAGGCGATCGAGGGCTCGGAACTGCGCTGCCGCGTGGTGCACGGGGGCACGCTGGGGGACCGCAAGGGGATCAACCTGCCGGACGCCGCGGTCTCGGCCCCGGCGCTGACCGCCAAGGACCGCGTCGACGCCCGCTTCGCCCTCGGTCTCGGCGTCGACTTCCTCGCCCTCTCCTTCGTGCGCAGCGACCGCGACGTCCACGCGCTGCGCCGGCTGGTGCGGCAGGCCGGCGGCGAGGCCGCCATCGTGGCCAAGATCGAGCGTCCCGAGGCGCTGGCCGACAGCGACGCGATCGTCGCGGCGGCCGATGCGCTGATGGTCGCGCGCGGCGACCTCGGCGTGGAGCTGCCGCCCGAGGAGGTGCCGGTGGCCCAGCACCGCCTGATCGACGCCGCGCGCCGCGCGCAGAAGCCGGTGATCGTCGCCACGCAGATGCTCGAGTCGATGATCACGCAGAGCCGCCCGACCCGCGCCGAGGTGACCGATATCGCCCACTCGGTGGTCTCCGGGGCCGACGCGGTGATGCTCTCGGCGGAGACCGCGTCGGGCAGCCACCCGGTCGCGGCGGTGACGATGATGGACCGCATCGCCCGCCAGACCGAGGGCTACCTGTGGGAACAGGGGGCCTTCGGCAGCATCACCGACGGCAGCCCGGACCTCCGCAGTGACCGCTTCGGCGCGGCCCTGGCCCGCGCCACCGCGCAGCTGTCGCGCGACCTGCAGGTGCGCGCGATCGTGGTGATCTCGCGCAGCGGCACCACCACCGCCGAGGTCTGCTCGGCGCGCCCGGCGGCGCCGGTGCTGGCGGTCTCGCCGGACCCCCGGGTCTGCCGCCGGGTCTGCCTGCTGTGGGGCGCGATCCCGGTGGAGGTCGACGAGGCCCGCCTCGAGGACCCGGTCGCGCTGGCCCGCGAGGTGACCCGCGAGGGCCGCCTGGCGCGGCGCGGCCAGGCGGTGCTGCTGGTGCGCGGGTTCCACGCCGACCCGCTGCGCAACACGCCGTCGGTGACCGTCGTCGAGCTCTGCTGAGCCCCTCTGCCGGATGCGGCCGTCTTGTAAGCGCGCGGCGGGTCTGCTTTAGTTAGGCGCACGGTCCGGCGCGCCGTTGTCGCGCCGGTGGACGGTTTCAACCTAGAACAACACCGTGCCCGCACGCCGGTCGGCGTGGCTACCCCGCCAGGCAGCGAACGGTCCACGGCCCGCGCCAAACACCCACCAGGAGGTCAGGGGCATGCTCAGATCCCTTGTCATCGATCCCAAGAAGTGCACCGGTTGCCTGCAGTGCGAGATGGCCTGCTCGCTCGAGAACGAGGGGATGATCAACCCGTCGCGCTCGCGGATCCGGGTCTTCCCGTTCCACCACGAGGGGCGCTACGCGCCGTTCACCTGCACGCAGTGCGCGGAGGCGTGGTGCCTGCACGCCTGCCCGGTGGAGGCGATCAAGATCGACGCCGCGACCGGGGCGAAGGTGGTCTACGAGAGCACCTGCGTCGGCTGCAAGGTGTGCACGATCGCGTGCCCGTTCGGCACCATCAACTACGCCAGTCACAGCGGCAAGGTGGTCAAGTGCGACCTGTGCGGCGGCGACCCGGCGTGCGCGCATGCGTGCCCGACGGCGGCGATCACCTACCAGGACGCGGACCAGACCGGCCTGGACCGGATGCGGCGCTGGGCGGGCGAGAGCCTGAGCTCGGCGACGGCGCAGTAAGGAGGAACGGACGATGGCATGGCAACGCAAGATCCTGCGGGTGAACCTGACGGAAGGCACCTGCACGCCGGAGCCGCTGAACATGGAGTGGGCGGCGCAGTACCTGGGGCAGCGCGGGCTGGCGACGAAGTACTTCGTCGACGAGGTCGACGCCAAGGTCGACCCGCTGGCGGCGGAGAACAAGCTGATCATGGCGACCGGTCCGCTGACCGGGACGTTCGCCTCGACCGGCGGGCGCTACTCGGTGATCACCAAGGGGCCGCTGACCGGGGCGATCGCCTGCTCGAACTCGGGCGGCTACTTCGGCGCGGAGATGAAGTTCGCCGGCTGGGACATGATCATCTTCGAGGGCAAGGCGGACAGCCCGGTGTACCTGTACCTGGAGAACGACGTCGCCGAGCTGCAGTCGGCGGCCGACCTGTGGGGCAAGACCACCTGGGACACCGAGGCGTGGATCCACAAGGCGCACCAGGACCCGGCCATCCGCGTCGCCTCGATCGGGCCGGCGGGTGAGAACCAGGTGCTCTACGCCTGCGTGGTCAACGACCTGCACCGGGCGGCGGGGCGTTCCGGCGTCGGCGCGGTGATGGGTTCGAAGAACCTCAAGGCGGTGGCGATCCGCGGCACCCGCGGGGTCAGCGGGATCAAGGATCCCGACCGCTTCATGGCGGCGACGGTGGCGGCGAAGAAGGTGCTGGCGGACAACGCGGTGACCGGCCAGGGGCTGCCGACCTACGGCACCCAGGTGCTGATGAACGTGATCAACGAGACCGGGGCGTTGCCGACGCGCAACCACCGGGACGTGCAGTTCGAGGGGGCGAGCAAGATCTCGGGCGAGGCGATGCACGAGCCGCGGCCGACCGACGGCAAGCCGAACCTGGTGACCAACGCGGCGTGCTTCGCGTGCACGATCGCCTGCGGGCGGATCTCGCGGCTGGACCAGAACCACTTCACGGTGAAGACGAAGCCGGAGTACTGGGGCGCCTCGGGCGGCCTCGAGTACGAGAACGCGTGGTCGCTGGGGGCGAACTGCGGGGTCGACGACCTCGAGGCGCTGACCTACGCGAACTTCCTGTGCAACGCCTACGGGATGGACCCGATCTCGTTCGGGGCGACGCTGAGCGCGGCGATGGAGCTGCACGACGTGGGCGCGCTGGCCGGGGTGGACACCGGTGCGGTGGCGCCCAAGTTCGGTTCGGCCGAGGCGCTGGCGGAGCTGGTCGAGATGACCTGCAAGGGCGAGGGTTTCGGCCAGGAGCTCGGGCTCGGCTCGAAGCGGCTGTGCGCGAAGTACGGGCGCCCGGAGCTGTCGATGTCGGTCAAGGGACAGGAGTTCCCGGCCTACGACTCGCGCGCCATCCAGGGCATGGGGCTGACCTACGCGACGTCGAACCGCGGGGCGTGCCACCTGCGCAGCTACACGGTGGCCTCGGAGGTGTTGGGCGTCCCGGTGAAGACCGACCCGCACGTGACCGAGGGCAAGGCCGAGCTGGTCAAGGCGTTCCAGGACGCGACGGCCGCGTTCGACTCGGCGGGGATCTGCATCTTCACCTCGTTCGCGTGGTCGCTGGCCGACGTCGCGCCGCAGCTCGACGCGGCGTGCGAGGGCGAGTGGTCGGTCGAGCGGCTGAACGAGCTCGGCGAGCGGGTGTGGAACCTCGAGCGCGACTTCAACCTGGCGGCGGGGCTGAGCGCGGCGGACGACACGCTGCCGAAGCGGCTGCTCGAGGAGGCGGCCAAGACCGGCCCGGCCAAGGGGATGGTCAACCGGCTCGGCGAGATGCTGCCGGAGTACTACCGGATCCGCGGCTGGGGCGAGGACGGCGTGCCCAGCGGCGAGACCCGCAAACGCCTGGGGCTGTGACCCCCGGCGCGAGCTGATCGACGCGGCCCCCGCCCAGCGGGGGCCGCTGCCGTCTACGTGGCGGACAACCGGGGTGCCGCCCGCGGATTCTGAGGAGGAAGCCATGCACCACGTCATCATCGGCAACGGACCCGCCGGCGCAGTCGCCGCCGACACGCTGCGCGAGCACGACCCCGAGTCGCGCATCACGCTGCTCGGCGACGAGCCCGAGCCGCCCTACGGGCGCATGGCGATCCCCTACTACCTCAACGGCCAGATCGACGAGGCCGGGACCTGGCTGCGCCGCGACCCGGAACACTTCGTCAAGGCCGGCGTGGAGACGCGCCGCGCACGGGTGACCGCGGTCGCCCCGGAGCGCTCCGAACTGACCCTCGACGACGGCGGCACCCTCGGTTACGACCGCCTGCTGATCGCCACCGGGTCGCGCCCGAACCGGCCCCCGATCGCCGGCACCGAGGCCCCGCACGTGCTGACCTGCTGGACCCTGGCCGACGCGCGCGAGATCGCCAAGCGGGCGCAGCGCGGCTCCCGGGTGGTGCTGCTCGGCGCCGGCTTCATCGGCTGCATCATCCTCGAGGCGCTGGCCAGCCGCGGGGTCGAGCTGACCGTGGTCGAGATGGCCGAGCGGATGGTCTCGCGGATGCTCGATGCCAACGCCGGCGGCCTGCTGCAGCAGTGGTGCACGAACAGCGGCGTCGACGTGCGCACCGCCACCGGGGTCACCGCGATCGACAGCAGCGGCCCGCAGGCGGTGCTGCAGCTCAGCGACGGCAGCAGCCTGACCGCGGACCTGGTGATCCTGGCCACCGGGGTGCGCTCGAACATCGACTTCCTGGCCGGCTCCGGGATCGAGACCGACGCCGGGGTGCTGGTCGACGACACGCTGCAGAGCAGCGTCCCCGGCATCTACGCCGCCGGCGACGCGGCCCAGGGGCGCGACTTCAACACCGGCCAGCGGGTGGTCAACGCGATCCAGCCGGTGGCCGCCGACCACGGCCGCATCGCCGCGCTGAACATGGCCGGCGCGCCGGCGGTGTTCCCCGGCGCGGTGGCGATGAACGTGCTCGACACCCTCGGCCTGATCACCTGCTCGTTCGGCCAGTGGATGGGGGTCGACGGCGGCGACAGCAGCGAGCTGCTCGACCGCGGCCGCTTCCGCTACCTGAACCTGCAGTTCGCCGACGACCGCCTGGTCGGCGCCACCGGGGTCGGCTGGACCGAGCACGTCGGTGCGCTGCGCGGCCTGATCCAGGGGCGCCACGCGCTGGGGCCGTGGAAGGCGCGGCTGCAACAGGACCCGACCCGGGTCATGGAGGCGCTGGTCGGCTGCCTGAGCCTGGCCTGACCGATGCTGCGTTCCGCGGCGGTCCGGCGCCCGCATCGCCCTCCCGGGGAGGGCTGAGGCATGCGGGTCAAGCTGAAGCTGTTCGCCTCGCTGCGCCCCTGCCTGCCGGCGGCGACCAAGGGCATCGTCGACCTCGAGGTGCCCGACGGCACCACCCCGGAGGACCTGATCCGCGAGCACAACCTGCCCCGCGAACAGGTCCACCTGATCCTGGTCAACGGCCTCTACGTGGCCCCCGCCGACGCCGCCCAGCGGCCGCTCGAGCCCGGCGACGAGGTCGCGATGTGGCCGCCGGTCGCCGGCGGCTGAGCCCGCACTGATCGCCCCTGCGGGTGATCGACGCGCACGCCGGTCCAGCGCCGCCGCTTCCGCCGTGCAGCGCGCGGTGACGCAGGAACCGCACCGCGGCACCTGAGTTCAGCGATGCGGTTCGCAAGCTCACCGCATTCTACTAACAGCCGGCCGGTGTTCGGCGACACAGGGGGACGCGCCCACTGTAGGCACGGCGCATCCACCGTCTTCTTGGACGCCGCGACGGGCGAACGGCGCGCCGCACGTCGACACATCACCCTCGCCGCCACCGTGTAGGGTGCGGTGACACAGGAACCGCACCGCGGCGACGAGGCGAGCGATGCGGTCCGCAAGCTCACCGCATCCCATGCATCGGCGGCACGGGTTCGGCGGCACGCCGAGCGCGCCGCAAGGCGCAACCAACGAGTCGACACCCTGCAGCTCGGGCAGCAATCCCGACCCATGCAGGTCCCGTGAACCTACAGCGGCCTCAACCGCCGCCGCGCCGGTAGTAGTGGTCGAAACGCTCGAGGAAGCGCTCGAACTCGCCCTCGGCGAGCCCCTCCCAGGCGAAGCGGACCGGCGTCACCGGCAGTTCGAGCAGCGCGATGCGCCGCACCCGCTCGGGCCCCAGCTCGATGGTCACCTCGCCGGCACCGACGGCGATGCTGAAGCGGGTCTCGCCGCCGCGCCAGCGCAGCTGGCCGAGCGCGTGCGGCAGCAGGCGGCGGAAATCGGCATGGTCGATACCCATCTCGCGTTCGAGCTGCCCGCTGGTCTGCGCCTCTGCCATCCCGCCACCCGTGGTCCGATCCGGCCGTTACAGTAGCAGCTCGACCCTGGGCACGGCGTCCTCGGCCCGGTCGAGCGCGGGCTGGCAGGTCACCAGGCGTGCCGACGGCACCCCGGCCTCGACCAGCGCCCGCTTGACCGCCGCCGCGCGGGCCGCGGCCAGCACCTCGAGTTCGGGGTCGCCGATCTCCGCCGGCGGCGGTGGCGCACTCGCGGTGGCACCCTTGCCTGCCGGCTGCGCCTCCCCCGCCTCGACCGCCTGCCCGTCCGGCGGCTGCGCACCGGTGTCGGCAGCCTGCTTCCCGGCCGCCGGGGTCGCCGCGGCCTGCGCGGCGGCCTGCAGCGCAACGCGGTCGGCGCCGACCGCCTGGCCGCAGACCCGCAGCTGGATCCCCGGCCGCTCCTGCAGCAACGCGTGCAGCTTGGCCAGGTAGTCCGGAGCGGCCTCCGGCAGCGCCTCCACGCCGGGTTCGAAGCGCAGCGGGTCGAGGCGCACGTTGGCGGCGAGATCGCCGGCCAGCTCGACCGCGGTCAGGATCGCGCCGTAGGGCTGCAACGCGAGCTTCAGCACGCCGACCAGCGCGGTCTTGGTCGCCTTGCCGAGCGCCTGGCTGATCGCGTCACCGAGGTCGAACTGCGGGTCGTCGAGCCGGCCGCTGACCGGCAGCTTCAGCTGGATGTTGCCCTGCTTGTCCTGGAGCAGCGCCAGGGCCGCGTCGAGCGGCATGCCGACCTGCTCCTGGAACCGCTCCAGCGCCGCTGACGGCACCGCCTCGAACCCGGTCTTCAGCAGGGTCAGCTGCTGCTCCCCGGCCAGGCTCTCGCCGTCGCTCTGCAGCTGCAGCTCGGCGGAGAGCTGGCCGCTGCTGATGCGGTGACCGAGGTGGGTCAGCGTGTAGGGACTGAGCGGCGGCAGGTCCAGCTCGCTGAGCCGTCCGGCCAGCTCCAGCGACACACCGGCGGGCAGCGGCTGCAGCGCGCCCTGCAGTGCGAGGCGCGTGTACTCGCCGATGCGTGCCTCCAGTTCCAGCCGCCCGGGCGGCGTGCCGGGGGCACTGCCGAGGTCGCTCAGCTGCAGCCGTTCGAGCCACAGGTCGGCCTGGTAGGCCGGCTCGACCGCGCGATCCGCGAACAGCACCCGGCTGCCCTCGCCGACGCGCAGCAGCCCCAGCGACCATGCCAGCGGCCGCGCCCCGGCGGTCTCCGTCGGTGGTGCCGTGGCCGCGTCCGGGCCACCCGCGCTCTGCGGCAGCCGCGGCAGCGGCAGGCTGCCGTCGGCCTCTCGCGCCAGGCGCACGACCAGCCCGTCGAGGTCGAGCGAGCCGACGGCGAGCGCGGCGTCGGCACCGCGCGCGAGCCGGCCGGCGCGCAGCTGCTGCAACTCGAGGAACGGCGACCCGGCGGCGTCGCCCCGCAGGCGCACGCCGTCGAG
>DATCZX010000174.1:0-2616 GCA_036525695.1 Gammaproteobacteria bacterium
GCTGCTGCGCAAGTCCGTCACGGGCTTCCGCCTGCCGCAGGAGGCGCACAAGGCGCTGCCGCTGCGCAAGGCCAGGCCGGCCAGCACCGCACCGGCGCCGGCGCCCGAGCCGCCGGCACGACGGGCCGGGACAGGGGGCTAGGCGGGCGTGCTGGAGATGAACGAAGTCAACGCCCAGGCGCTGCAGGTGGTCGCGCAGGAGCTCGCGTCGACGCTGAACGACGCCCGCGCTTCGCTGGAGGCCTCGCTCGAGCGCCCCGGTGACCCGGCGCCGCTGGCCCACATCGGTGACCTGCTGAGACAGTCCCGCGGCGTGCTGCGGGTCGCGGAGGTCTACGGTGGCGCGCTGCTCGCCGAGGAAATGGAGCAGACGGCGCGCTTCCTGGCGAGGGGCGCCGACGCACGACAGCAGGCGGACGGACTCGATGCGTTGATGCGGGCGGTCGTGCAGCTGCCCACCTACCTTGAACGCGTGCTGGGCGGCGGCCGCGACCTGGCGCTGGTTCTGCTGCCGCTCCTGAACGACCTGCGCGCCGTGCGCGGCGCGTCGCTGCTGTCCGAGGGAACGCTGCTGTCGCTCAACCTGACCTCCTCGCAACAGCCGAGGCCGCGGCCGGCAGGGGCGGCCGATGGCCCGACCGCCCCGCAGGCGGCACGCCGGTTGCGTCCTAGGTTCCAGGTCGCCCTGCTGGGGCTGATCCGGGGCGATCGAACGACCCCGCACGTCGATGCGCTGATCGATGTGGCGGAACAGGTCGAGACCGCGGCCACGACGTCGCCGGTGTTCCAGCTGTGGTGGGTGGTCGGGGCGCTGCTGGAGGCGCTGAAGGCAGGCGGTATCGAGGACAGCGCCTCGATCAAGCGCCTGCTCGGCCAGGCCGACCGCGAACTCCGCCGGCTCTACGAGCTCGGCGAGGACATGTACGCGCAGAAGCCGGCGCTCGACCTGCTGAACAACATGCTCTTCTACGTGGCGCGCGCGACCACCGCCGGGCCGCGAATCGAGGCTGTGCGGGAGTCGTTCCGCCTCACCGAGCTGCTTCCCGTCGACGATGCCGTGGGACAGGAGCGGGACTCGCTGTCGGGACCGTCCGTGAAGCTGATGCACACGGTCGCTGCCGCGATCAAGGAGGATCTCGGACGCGTGAAGGACGCGCTCGACCTGTTCACGCGCAAGGGCGGCCAGCCGGAGGAGCTCGAGCCCCAGGTCGAGCTGCTGAAGAAGATAGGCGACACGCTGGCCGTGCTCGGGCTCGGCTCGCTGCGCGAGCAGGTGCAGGGCGAGATCGGCAGGCTGGCCGCGCTCGTTTCGCGCAGCGCGCCCGCGGAGCACGACGCGCTGATCGGCATTGCCGCAGCGCTGATAAGCGTGGAGGACAGCCTGGACGACTCGCTGGTCCGGCTGATCATGCCGCCCGGCGCGCCGTTGGCCGGCGTGATCCAGGACCCGGAGTTCCGCCAGGTGGCCGAAGCCGTGCTGCGCGAATGCGGCGTGAATCTCGCGCGCATCAAGGAACTGGTGGCGCAGGCCCTCGAGCCGGGAGCGGACCTGTCCGGGCTCGATTCCGTACCCGCGCTGACGCGCGGCGTGTCCGCCGGCCTGCTGATGCTCGGCAAGTCCCGCGCGATGGAGATCATGGGCCGCATCGGGCATCACATCGTCCGCTCCCTCCGGCCGGACGGTGAACGGCTTCCACCGCAGGTCATCGACAGGCTGGCCGACGCGGTGGTCAGCCTCGAGTACTACATGGAGACGCTGCAGGCCGGGCGCGGCGATCCCTGGTACATGCTGGACAATGCGGAACGCTGCCTCGCCGAGGTCGACGCGCGCGCCGCCGCCGTGCCCCCGCGGGAAGCCGGGAAACCCGTCCTGGAGCCCGCGGCGGAGCGGCCCGCCGAGGTGGAAGAGACGCAGATCATGAAGCTGACCCGCGGGCTGCCGGCAGCGGGCGGCTGGCACGAGGCACCGGGGGATCTCGCGCCGCGCCCCGCACCGCCGGTCGGGCGGGCTGCGCCGGCGCCGCCCGCGGGCGCTGGACTCGACACAGAGATGCTCGGCGTCTTCATCGAAGAGGCGCGCGAAGAGACCGAGGTCGTGCGCGGGTTGTTCCCGATGTGGGAAGAGAACCCGGCGGATCGCGAGTCTCTGACCAGGGTCCGCCGCGCGTTCCACACGCTGAAGGGCAGCGGGCGGATGGTCGGGGCGAACGCGCTGGGCGAGTTCGCCTGGTCTGTCGAGAACCTGCTCAACCGCATCATCGACGGCACCCGCGACAGGTCCCCCGCCACCATGGCCGTGCTGCGCGATTCCGTGGCGGCCCTGCCGGTCATGATCGACGCGCTCGAGCGAGGCGACGCGGCCGGTAGCGGGGCAGAGTCGCTGCTGGCTCGCGCGCAGGCGATTGCCGAGGGCACGGAGCCGCCCGAGGCCCTGGAGCCGGAGCTGGAGCCGGAGTCCGGGGCCAAGCGCGAGCCAACCCTCACGATCGCCACGCTCGACGAGGCGACCATGACCGGGATGCTCGATCGAGTCCCGCCGCTGGGCGCGCTGGCGGAGAAAGTCCCCGGCGAGGCCGGGCGCGGCCCGGCCGAAGAGGCAGTGCCGCCCGAGGCTCC
>DATCZX010000175.1:0-2362 GCA_036525695.1 Gammaproteobacteria bacterium
ACCTCCTGGAAGAACTTCAGCCCGAGCGCCAGCAGCGCCAGCGACAGCCCCAGGTAGAGCGGGGCGAGGAGCCAGCGGGAGGCATACAGCGTACGTTCGATGGCGCGTTCGAGCATCGGGACTCCGGCACGGTCGGGACCCGGCCATTCTAGTCGTGCCCGCGGGGGCGCGCAGCCGGCGTCGGGCCGTCGGCGCTGCGCCGGCGGGCTGGCGGGTTATGCTTGTGCCTGCAGCCGTCGCCGGCAGCGCCCCTGGAGAGAGCATGGACCTCGACACCCCGGCCGTCGTAGTGGCACCCGCGGGCCCGGTGCGCGCCGGGGTGGTCTGGCTGCACGGCCTCGGCGCCGACGGCCACGATTTCGCCCCGCTGGTGCCGGAGCTGCGGCTGCCGCCGGCGCTCGGCGTGCGCTTCGTGCTGCCGCACGCCGCGCCGCGCCCGGTCACCGTCAACGGCGGCATGGTGATGCGCGCCTGGTACGACATCCTCGAGCTCGACCTCGCGCGGCGCGTCGACCTGGCCCAGGTCGACGCCTCGGCCGCGGCCGTGCACGCGCTGCTCGACGCCGAGGTCGCCGCCGGGATCCCGCCGGAGCGGCTGGTGCTGGCGGGGTTCTCGCAGGGCGGGGTGGTCGCGCTGCGCGCCGGCCTCGCCTACCCGCGGCGGCTGGCCGGGATCATCGGCTGCTCCTGCTACCTGGCCGACCCGCACGGGCTCGCCGCGCTCGCCGCCCCGGCCAACCGGGCGACCCCGGTGCTGCTCGCCCACGGCCGCCACGACCCGCTGGTGCCGCTGGCGCTCGGCGAGGCCGCGCGCGACGCGGTCGGCGCGCTGGGCAACCCGGTCGAGTGGCACGCCTACCCGATGGAGCACGCGGTGTGCGCCGAGCAGGTCGCCGACCTGCGCCGCTGGCTGCAGCGGGTCCTCGCCGCGCCGGGAGACGCACTGGAGCCTGGCGATGGTCGATGAGGAGGCGTTCCGCAGCGCCTGGAGCGAGATCGACGCGCTCCACTGCCCGTTCGCCAAGGCGCTGCTCGGCGGCTTCGCCGACTGCCGCTACGCGCAGCGCATCCACCTGGCCGAGCGCGTCGGCATCGGCTGCCGCGAGGCCGCGGTGCAGGCCACCTGCGTCGCCCTGCTGGAGCGCCTGCGCGCCGACGCCCGCTTCGCGCTGCACACCACCCACGCCAGCGGCGCGCTGCCGCACGCCCTGGCGATGCGGCTGCAGGTCGGCGGCGTCAACGGGCTGCGCAACCTGCTCGACCCGGCCGCCGGCGACCGGCCGGTCGGCGACATCGCGGGGCTGCTCGGGGTGGCGCTGGCGCGCTACGGCGGGGTCGACGCGATCCCGTGCGCGTCGCTGGTCCAGGCGGTGGCGCACTTCGCGCCGCGGCGGCCGCGCGGCTCGAAGTAGCGGCTCGCCGGGCTAGCCGGCCAGCCGCTCGAAGATCCTGAAGCCGGCGACGTAGGTGCCGATCGCCGAGCCGAGCGTGCTGAACAGGAACACCAGCAGCACCCGGGTGATCCGGTTGTGCCACCAGCCGCGCGGGTGCGCGGAGGCCCGGCGCAGCTGGTCGAAGTCGGCCACCGTCGGCCGGCGCAGCAGCAGCTC
Organism: Gammaproteobacteria bacterium; assembly: GCA_036525695.1. Lineage (GTDB taxonomy): Bacteria > Pseudomonadota > Gammaproteobacteria > QNFN01 > QNFN01 > DATCZX01. The sequence goes on from DATCZX010000175.1 coordinate 1,611, forward strand.
GACCGCGCCGGTGACCATGCCGGCGCCGACGGTCGGGTTCAGCGAGGTCAGCGGCGCGGCGACGAACGCGGCCAGCACGGTCAGCGGGTGACCGGCGGCGAGCAGCGCGCCGAGCGCGGAGAGGCCGCCGTTGATCAGCACCCAGTCGAGCACCAGCTCCCAGCCGAGCTGCGGGCTGCGCGCGAAGCCGACGGCGAAGCCGGCCAGCACCAGCGCGACGATCAGCCACGGCAGGCGGCGCAGCCAGCGCCCCGGCGGCGGCAGCCGCTCGAGCTCGGTCAGCACCTCGGCCGGCGGCGCGTGGTCCTCGGCCAGCGCCCGCGCGATGCCCTCGAGGTGGCCGGCGCCGACCACCGCGAGCAGCCGCCTGTGGCCGCCCGCGGCGATCGCCTGGCGCAGCCGCGCCGCCATGTAGCGGTCGCGCTCGGCGATCAGCGGCTGGTACAGGTCGCCGGCCGCGGCGGCGAACTCGCCGAAGGCCGAGCTGAGCACGTCGTGCTGCTTCAGCCGCTCGATCTCGGCGCCGTCGACCTGCTGGCGGCTGACCACGCTGGTCAGCAGGCCGGCGACCAGCTCCAGCCGCTGCCACCAGCGCACGCTGCGGTAGACCCGGCGCAGGGTGATGCCGATCTCGCGGTCGAGCAGCACGCGCGGGCGCCCGGTGACGCGCGCGGCGTCGAGCGCGGCGCGCAGCTCGGCGCCGGGCTCGATGCCGAGCTGCTCGGCGACGCGCTGCTGGAACGCGCCGAGCG
>DATCZX010000176.1:0-2590 GCA_036525695.1 Gammaproteobacteria bacterium
CTCGTGCGCCAGCAGCTCGGCGACATCGACCTCGGCCACCGCCAGCTCGGCATGCTCCGGCGCGCCGCCCAGGCTGCGTGCGTAGGCCAGGGTGACCGCGTCGGCGTCGAGCAGCAGGTTGAGCCGCGGGCGGGTGCCGTCGCTGGCGACGGCCAGCCGGGCCTCGGCAGCCTGCCGGTGCTGCGCCAGCGCGCGCAGATCGGGGCGCTGGCGGTACGCCTGCTCGACCAGGCCGGCCAGGTAGGCGGCGTCGACCGCGCTCGGTGCCGCCGGCGCGGGCAGTCCGCCGGCGACCTCGGGCAGCGCCTCGCCGTGTGTCGGGCGGCCGAGCTGGCGGGCGAGGGCGATGCCCGCGAGCTGCACCTGCTGGCGGGCGACGTTGAGTTCGAGGCGCCGCTTCGCCGCATCGCTGCGCCAGCTGGCGAGCCGGCCCTCGTCCGCTTCACCCTGGCGCACCAGCGCCTCGACCAGGGTCGCGCCGCGCTCCGCCAGCTCCAGCAGGCGCTGGGCCGCCTGCTCCTCGGCGCGGGCGGCGAGCGCGTCCCAGTAGCCGGTCGCGGCGGCCACCAGCTCCCGCTGGCGGGCGAACTCGAGCTCGCTCTCGGCCGCGCGCAGCTGCTCGCGGGCGGCCTCTTCGGCGGCCACCGCCGCGGGCCGCCCGGCCCCGCGCAGCAGCGGCATCTCGAGGCCGAGGCCGATACCGCTGCCGAGCCCGCCGACCGCCTCGTCGGCGTCGTCCAGCCCCGAGGTGAGGCGCAGCGCGGGCGCGATCGAGATGCCGTTGCGCAGCTGGCGCCGGGCCCCGAGCTGGCTGCTGAAGAAGGTCTCGGTGTCGGTGTCGGAGGTCAGGAAGCCGTTGCGCTCGACGATCACGTCGCGCCGCTCGACGCTGGCCCGGGCCTGCAGCTGCCAGTCGAAGGCCGCTTCCGCGCGCGCCAGCTCGGCCTGCCGGCGCTGCACCGCGCGTTGCGCGGCAGGCGCCGCCTCCGTGCGCCCGAGGGCCGCCTGCAACACCGCGGCGAGATCGACGGCAGGCTCCGCGCGGGAGGCGCCGGGCCAGGCCGCTGCCAGCGCCGTCAGGCAGGCGCAGGCGGTGATCGATAGCAACTGGTTCACGTCTACCCCCTCTGTTTCATCCGTTCATGCGCCGGACCAAGCGGCGCCGGGCGTGACCGCCGCGATCCGGCCGTCGACCATCTCGACCACGCGGTCGACGGCGGGGAAGTGGCGCGGGTCGTGGCTGACCATCAGCACCCCGGCACCGCTCGCGGCCGCGGTCTCGCGCAGCAGCTCGATGACCCGGGCCCCGGTCTCCCGGTCGAGCGCCGCGGTGGGCTCGTCGGCGATCACCAGGCGCGGCTCGTTGATCAGCGCGCGGGCGATCGCCACCCGCTGCTTCTGCCCGGTGGAGAGGTGCGCGGGACGGTGCTCGAGGTGGCCGCCCAGGCCCAGCCGCTCGAGCCAGGCGCGCGGGCGCTGGCGGTAATCCTGGCGGCTGTAGCGCCCGGCGTGCAAGCGCATCGTCACCACCAGCGTCTGCTCGGCGGTCAGCGAGTGGAACAGGTGGTGGTCCTGGAAGATGAAGCCGATCCGCCGCCGCAGGCGGTTGCTGCCGTGGCGGTCCAGCCGGCCGAGCTCGACGCCGTCGACCTCGAGCGTCCCCTGCTGCAGCCGGCGCAGCGCGCCGACCAGCGTCAGCAGCGTGGTCTTGCCGGCGCCCGAGGGCCCGGTCAGCGCGACGAACTCCCCGGCGCCGAGATCGAGGTCGACGTCGCTCAGCACCACGCGCGCGCGCCCCTCGCTGGTGAACGCGTGGCCGACGCCGCGCGCCCGCACCAGCACCCCTTGGCCGCCGTGCTCGTTCACAGCAGTTCGGCGGGATCGAAGTGGCCGAGCCGCCGTGCCGCCGCGAGCCCGGCCAGCAGGCAGAACAGCAGCGTGCCGGCGGCGATCGCCGCGGCCCGTGCCGGCGACAGCTGCATCGCCATCTGGCTGGCGGCGGCAACGGCGGCGTAGGCCCCGTGGCTGGCCAGCAGGCCGGGCAGGGCGCCTAGGCAGGCGATCAGCAGCGCCTGCGCCAGCACCGCCCGCGCCAGGTAGCCGTCGGCGAAGCCCATCGCGCGCAGGGTGGCGATCGGTCGCTGGTGATCGAGCACCAGGTTGTACAGCACCTGGTAGCAGAAGATCAGCCCGACCAGCAGCCCGAGCGCGGCGCCGAGGCCGAAGATGTAACCGATCGGCGCGGCGCTGACGGTGAAGCTGACCTCGCGGGCGCGCAGCTCGTTCGGGGTCAGCACGACGATGTCGTCCGGCAGGGCGCGGCGCAGGCGCTCGCGCACCTCCGCCAGCGGCGCGCCGGACTCGAGCTCGACCAGCGCGAACAGCGGCGTGTCGCGCGGGTGCAGGCGCAGCCAGTCCAGCGTGGACATCAGCACCAGGCCGTCGTAGACCAGGTTCGGACCGAGCTCGAAGTAGCCGCCGAGCCGGTAGTGCTGGCCGTCGAGGAGGACGCTGTCACCCGGTGCGGGGGCGCCGTAGAGGTCGCGCGAGAGGCGGTCGAACAGCACCTGGCCCGGCACCCGCAGCTGCT
>DATCZX010000177.1:0-2854 GCA_036525695.1 Gammaproteobacteria bacterium
CTCGGCCTCGACCTGCTCGCCGACGAGCGCCAGGACCCGCGCACCCGGCAGACGCTGGCCTTCTTCTCCTCGCTGCTCGGCCTGGACCGGCTCAGCGGCGAGCTGGCGGTGTACCAGGAGACCCGCTCGATCCTCGGCACCGTGCAGGAGCTGGCGCGCACCGGCAACCCGCTGGTCGCGGTGCTGATCGCGCTGTTCAGCGTGGTCATCCCGCTGGCCAAGCTCGGCCTGCAGCTGCTGACGCTGCTGCTGCGCGCGCCCGCCGCGCAGGCGACGCTCGACCGCGTGATCCGCGCGATCGGCAAGTGGTCGATGGCCGACGTGTTCGTAATGGCGCTGATCGTCACCTACCTCGCCGGCAGCGCCTCCGGCCACCTCGGCGAGCTGATGCGCCTCGACGCCCGGCTCGAGCCGGGCTTCTGGTTCTTCCTCGGCTACTGCCTGTTCTCGATCGCGTCGAGCCTGCTGGTGGTCCGGCCGCTTCCCGGAGCGCAGCCCCAGGCCTGACCGGTGGCAGCGCAAGCTTCGGTTACGCAACGCATAAACAAGCGGTCAATCAGTAGCGGTCCCCCGATCAAGTCAGCATGATACCCTTGATAAACAGCCTACTAGCAGGCCAGCCCTGCCTGAAAAATAATTACGCAGCGCATAAAAATACCCTTGACAGGCGCTTCCCGCGTGCCTAATCTATGCCCAAGGTTGTGCGGCGCATAAAACCGCACCGGATTCTGCAACGCAACTTTGGGAGTTAAGACCATGTTTGACCAGTTCAAGGATCTCATCGAGAAGAAGGTGGCGGCCGACAGCAAGGCCTGGGAGCTGCAGAAGGCGTTCGTCGAGGGCTATGCCGCCCGCCAGAGCGCGTTCGTCAACGAGCTGCTGGAGACCTACGTCGCCGCCGCGCGCAGCTTCACCGGGGTGAAGTCGATCGGCGAGGCGTTCGAGAAGCAGGCGGCCCTGGGCGAGTCCGTGAAGGGCAAGCTGGTCGCGCTGACCGAGAGCAACGGCGAAGAGGTCAAGAAGCTGCAGTCGGCGCTGGCCGACGTCTACGCGATCGGCCTGCCGGTCGTCGCGGCGAAGAAGAAGGCGGCCTGAGCCACCAGGCTCTCCTGCCAAGAGGCCGCCGGGAGCGATCCCGGCGGCCTTTTTCTTTGCCGGGCCGGCGACCCGCAGTGGACGGGCCGAGGAAGGGCGCGGTGCTTCGCTGTGCCGAGCGACCCACGGGTCACCGGTTCGCGACGACCCCCGCGCTGAAGCGGCGGTAGCGCAGTCGGGCGAGCAGCTCCCGGCAGCCGCCGGCGAGCGCCCGACGCTCGGCCCGGCCCAGCGCCGGGCTGCCGGCGATCAGGGCGCAGGTGACCACGAACACGCTCGCGTTGACCCCGACCGAGGCGAGCAGCGACTCGGCCCGCAACGCCTGGGCGACGCCGAACGCCGCGCTGGCGAGACCGAGCGCCAGCAGCACGCGGCCCCACGGCAGCGTCATCCGGTAGCAGCGCTGCGCGGCGAACCAGACCAGCGCGAAACGCGCGGCATAGGCGATCAGCGTCGCCAGCGCGGCGCCGTGGGCCGCGTAGGCCGGCACCAGCCACAGGCAGGCCAGCGCCATCACCGCGGCGGCGGCGAGCGTGGCCTGGGCCAGCACGCGGGTGCGGTCGCCGTGCAGCAGGCCGAAGTTGCCGAACTGGGTCCAGGCCTGCAGCAGGTAGGCGAGCACGATCAGCGGCACGATCTCGTGCGCGCGCCAGAACTCCGGCGCCGACATCACGCGGAAGAGGTCGCGCGCGAACAGCGCCAGGCCGAGGCCGCAGGCGATCACGCCGAGGCTGAACCAGAGGAACACGCGCGCCTCGATCACGCCCGCGTCGGTGCGCTTGGCCACCTCGAAGCGCTGCGCCTCCCAGCTGGTGAACAGCGGCGCCACCGCGAACACCCACAGCACCACGCCGAGCTTGTAGCCGAGCGCGTAGATCCCGGTCTCCTCGAGCCCGGCGAGCCGGACCAGGAAGAAGCGTTCGCCGAAGGCCAGCGCGAAGTTGCCGAGGCTGGCCAGGATCAGCGGCGCGCCGAAGGCCAGCAGCAGCCGCGCGCGGACCGCGTCCCAGGCGAACCCGGTGCGGGCGAACGCCCACGGTGCCAGCACCAGGCCGACGGTCAGCGACGACAGCAGCGTGCTGTAGAGCACGCCGAGCACGCGCAGCTCGTAGACCACCAGCAACAGCGCGTTCAGGCCGAGCTGCAGCGCGAGCTTGGCCGCGCCGATGGCGACGAAGCGCCCGGGCAGGCCGAGCACGCGCAGGTAGAGCTGCGGGATCTCGATCAGCGACTGCAGGAAGAAGCTGAGGAAGATCAGCCGGAAGTAGGTGGCGCCGTCGGCGACCCCGGGCAGCAGCAGCGCCGCCAGCGGCTCGGCGCAGGCCGCGCCGAGCAGCGCGGCGACGGCGTAGAAGCCGACGAACAGCAGCGTCGAGGTGGCCACCACGCTGCGCCGCGCCGCCTCGTCCCCGGCCTGTGCGTAGTAGCGGAACACCGCGCTGTAGAGCCCGGCGCTGGCGATCATCGCGAACACCTCGGTGGTCATGAACAGCAGCTCGACCACCCCGTAGTCGGCCGGGGTCAGGTGGCGCGTGTAGAGCGGCAGCATCAGGAAGCCGGCGGCACGGTTCAGCGCCACGCCGAGGGCGTAGATCGCGGTGTGCCGGGCGGTCAGCGCGAGCATGGCGTCAGGCCGGGGCGAACGCGGCGCGCAGGCGGGCGTGCTGCGCGGCGCTGGTGAAGCGGCGGGCGACGCTGTTCCGCGCGCGCCGGCCGATCTCGGCACAGCGCTGCGGGTCGTCGCCGAGCCGTGCGATCG
>DATCZX010000178.1:0-3445 GCA_036525695.1 Gammaproteobacteria bacterium
ATCGGCAGCGGCGCCTTCGGCGAGGTGCTGCTGGTCGAGGACCGGGTGGTCCACGAGCCGATCATCCTGAAGTTCCTGCACCGCCACCTGACCGGCGACCCCGAGGTGATCAGCCGCTTCGTCCAGGAGATGCGGGTGACCCGCCGGATCACCCACGAGAACGTGATCCGCATCCACGACTTCCTGACCTTCGGCCGCAGCTTCGCCATCGCCATGGAGTACTTCGACAGCAGCGCGCTGGGGCAGCGGCTGCGCCAGGCCCCGCCGACGCGGGCGCAGGCGCTCGGCTACCTGCGCGCGGTCTGCCGCGGCATGGCCGCGGCGCACGCGGTCGGCGTGGTGCACCGCGACCTGAAACCGGGCAACGTGCTGATCGACGACGCCGGGCTGGTCAAGGTGGTCGACTTCGGCCTGGCCGCGGCGACCGGCCAGATGACCACGCGGATGACCCGCGCCGGGGTGGTGCTCGGCACCCCGCAGTACATGGCGCCGGAGCAGATCCGCGGCCAGGCGGTCGACGCGCGCACCGACATCTACAGCCTCGGCGTGATGATGTACGAGCTGTTCACCGGGGTGCCGCCGTACACCGGCACGGAGCCGATGGCGATCATGTTCCAGCACATCGAGGGCAAGCCGGTGCCGCCGTGCGAGCGGGTGCCGGAGTTGCCGTCGGGGTTCGAACAGGTGATCCTGCGGGCCATGGCGCTGAACCCCGAGGACCGCTTCCAGAGCATGCGCGACGTCGAGCAGGCGCTGGCGGCGCTGCCGCCGGAGGGCGGCTGATGCCCGGGGTCGACGGCTACCTGCAGCTGGCCCGGCAGCACGGCTGCTCCGACCTGCACCTCTCCGCCGGCGAGCCGCCGCTGCTGCGCCGCAACGGCGAGCTGTGGCCGATGAAGAGCGGGCCGCTCGACGACGGCGAGCTGCACGCGCTGCTGCTCGAGCTGCTCAACGAGGCCCAGCAGCTGGCGTTCGAGGCCGGCGAGGACCTCGACTTCGCCTACGAGCTGGGCGGCCACGGCGCGTTCCGGGTCAACCTGTTCCGCAAGGTCGGCGGCATCGCCGCGACCTTCCGCGTGATCCCGGAGGAGATCCCGTCGCTGGACGAGCTCGGCATCCCGCACGCGGTGCGCCGGCTGCTCGACTCGCCGCACGGGCTGATCCTGGTCACCGGCACCACCGGCTGCGGCAAGACCACCTCGCTGGCGTCGATGATCGACCACCTGAACGGCAGCCGGAAGCTCAACATCATCTCGCTCGAGGACCCGATCGAGTACATCCACCCGAGCCGCCAGTCGCTGGTGATCCAGCGCGAGGTCGGCACCCACGTGCCGAGCTTCTCGGCCGGGCTGCGCGAGGCGCTGCGCGAGGACCCCGACGTGATCCTGGTCGGCGAGCTGCGCGACACCGAGACCATCGAGCTGGCGCTGATCGCCGCCGAGACCGGCCACCTGGTGCTGTCGACGCTGCACACCCGCGGCGCGGTCAAGACCGTCGACCGGGTGATCGACGCGCTGCCGCTCGAGCAGCGGCCGCAGGGGGCCAACGTGCTCGCGCACGAGCTGCTCGCGGTGCTGTCGCAGTGCCTGGTGCTGAACGCCGAGCGCAGCGCGCGGCGCGCGGTGTTCGAGACCATGCTGGTCACCCCGGCGATCGGCAACCTGATCGCCGGCAGCAAGATCCACCAGATCCGCAGCAGCATCGAGACCGGCCGCGAGGCCGGCATGCAGACCCTCGACCAGGCGCTGATGCAGGCGCTGGAGGCGGGCGAGATCGACCCCGACGACGCCTACCTGTACGCCCACGACAAGCGCCCGTTCCAGCGGCTGGTCAAGGACCCGAGCCTGCTGCCCCAGGTCAGCCTGGTCGGGCGCTGAGGCGGGAAGGACGTGGCCAGCCGGATCGACGCCTTCCTCGAGCTGGTGGCCAAGCAGGGCGGTTCCGACCTGCACCTGGTCGCCGGCAACCCGCCGCGGCTGCGGCTCTACGGCGACGTGATCGCGATCAAGTACCGCGAGCTGTCGTCGGCGGAGACCGAGAGCTTCCTCTACGAGATCATGCCGGAGTCGCTGCACGCCGAGTTCGAGCGCCGCAACGGCCTCGACTTCGCCTACTCGGTGCCCGACCTGGCGCGTTTCCGGGTCAACGTGTTCCGCCACCTCGGCGGCATGGGCGCGGTGTTCCGCGTGGTCCCGCACCGGGTGCCGGAGCTCGGCCAGCTCGGCCTGCCGCCCGCGGTGCCGGCGTTCTGCCGCCACAAGCAGGGGCTGGTGCTGGTGACCGGGCCGACCGGCGCCGGCAAGTCGACCACGCTGGCGGCGATGATCGGCCACCTGAACGCCAACCTGCGCGGCCACGTGATCACCGTCGAGGACCCGATCGAGTTCCTGCACACCCGCGACCAGTGCCTGATCAGCCAGCGCGAGATCGGCTTCCACACGCCGAGCTTCCCGGCCGCGCTGCGCTCGGCGCTGCGCGAGGACCCCGACGTGATCATGATCGGCGAGCTGCGCGACTACGAGAGCATCAGCCTGGCGCTGACCGCGGCCGAGACCGGCGTGCTGGTGTTCGCCACGCTGCACACCAGCGACGCGGCGAGCACCGTCGACCGGCTGATCAACGCCTTCCCGGCCGCCGAGCAGCCGCGCGTGCGGCTGATGCTGGCGTCGTCGCTGGTCGGCGTGATCTCGCAGCAGCTGGTGCGGCGCAGCGACGGCCGCGGCCGGGTCGCCGCGATCGAGGTGCTGGTCAACAACCCGGCCGCCGCCAACCTGATCCGCGAGGGCAAGCCGGAGCAGCTGGCCAACGTGATCCAGAGCGGCGGCCTGCAGGGGATGCAGTCGATGGACACCGCGCTGCGCCGGCTGCTCGACGCGCGGCTGGTCGACGGCGCCGCGGTCTACCGGCTGGCCGCCAACAAGCAGGCGTTCCAGCAGCACGCGGAGGCCGACGCTTGAGCGACGCGCAGCCGCCCGCGAAGGGCGCGCACCCCGGCCCGGCCGGGGTCGAGCTGGTGCTCAGCCGCGACGGCGCGGAGCTGCGGCGCCTGCGGCCGGAGAGCGCGGAGCTGCTGATCGGCCGCCAGGCGGGCTGCGCGCTGCGCCTCGAGCACGCCGCGGTCAGCCGCTGGCACGCGCGGCTGCGCCTGGGTGCCGAGGTCGTCCTGGAGGACCAGCACAGCCGCAACGGCACCCGCGTCAACGGCACCCGGGTCACCCGCTGCACGCTGGTGGACGGCGACGAGATCGCCATCGGCCCGTTCCGGATCCGCTTCCTGCGCCCGGCCGGGGAGCCGGCGGCAGCCCAGCAGGACGCCCCCGGCACCCCGGCGCCGAGCGCCGTGCCGGCCGGGAGCGAACCGGGGGCGCCCGCGCCGGCCGCGACGACACCGGGGCCGGGTGCCGCCCTGCCGGGCGGTGAACAGCCCGCCGGAGAGGCCGCCGCC
>DATCZX010000179.1:0-4718 GCA_036525695.1 Gammaproteobacteria bacterium
CGGGTCGGTCGGGCCCAGTTCGCCGACGCGGTGGATGACCAGCGCGTCGGCCAGCTGCCAGCGCTCGAGCGCCTCGTCGCGCAGCCGCTCGAGCGCCTTCTCGGTCATCCCCGGGTAATGTTCCAGGGTCATCGAGCTGACGTCGTCGCCCTCGTTGAGATCGCGCATGAAGCCGACGAAGCTGGCCATCGCGCCGATCCGCGTCGGGTTGCCGGCCGGCCGGTGCGCCGCCAGCTCGGCGTAGGGCTCGAACGGGACGTCGAACACCCGTACCGTCACCGCGCACCCCCGGTCACCGGCGGGAAGAAGGCCACCTCGTCGCCATCGCGCACCGGGTGGTCCGGCTGCGCGTAGTCCATGTTGACCGACATCAGCACGCTCGGGGCCAGGCCCTGGTCGGGCACCACGCGGGCCCAGACGTCGGCCACGGTGGCGATGCCGGCGGCCGGCAGCTCGAGTTCCTGCTGGCCGAGGCGCTCGCGCAGGCTGGCGAAGAACTTCACGGTGATGGTCATGACACTCCCGTCGCTGTCCGCTGCACGTGACCTTGATTGCGGGTACTGGCATTGTAACGCCGAGTGCCGCAGCGAGTGCAGCGTCTGCACCGGCGGCCGGTTAGACTCAGCACGGAAGCGTTCGTGGCAACCTGGACAGGCCACCGCAAATTTCTTCTAGTTACATTAACTATAATCGTTAATACAATGTTATTAAATGATAATACTCTCGCGGAGAGCGCCAAGTGACCGCTGCTGACCGGGTCACCGGGATGGTACTGGCCGGCGGCATGGCGCGGCGCATGGGCGGCACCGACAAGGGCCTGGTCGAGCTGGCCGGCCGGCCGATGGTGGCGCACGTGCTCGAGCAGCTGGCGCCGCAGGTCGACGCGCTGCTGATCAACGCCAACCGTCACCTGGAACGCTACCGGGAACTCGGCGCGCCCTACGCGGCGGGCGTGGTCAGCGACGAGCTGGCGGATTACCAGGGTCCGCTGGCCGGGATGGCGTGCGGTCTTGCCGCCTGCGCCACGCCGTGGCTGGTCACCGTCCCGTGCGACAACCCGCGCCTCGCCGCCGACCTGGTCAGCCGCCTGCAGCAGGCCCGCGCGGAGATCGACGCCGAGATCGCCGTAGCCCAGTGCGGCCGCCTGCAGCCGGTGTTCGCGCTGCTGCCGCGGGCCCTGCTGCCGAGCCTGCAGGCCTACCTGGCCGCCGGTGAACGCAAGATCGACCGTTGGTATGATCGGCACCGGGTCGCGCTGGCCGATTTCTCCGATCGGCCGGAGCTGTTCTTCAACGTCAACACCCCCGAGGAGCGCGACGCGCTCGAGCGCGATCTGGGCGGAGCCGACCGATGAACTCGACATCCACACCGCCGGTGCTCGGCTTCGTCGCCTACAGCGGCACCGGCAAGACCACGCTGCTGACCCGGGTGATCCCGCGGCTGCGGGAAGCGGGCGTGCGCGTGGCGCTGATCAAGCACGCCCACCACCAGTTCGACATCGACACCCCGGGCAAGGACAGCCACCGGCTGCGCGAGGCCGGCGCCGAGCACGTGATGATCGCCTCGCGCGGGCGCTGGGTCTGGATGGCGGAGACGCCGGGGCAAGACGAGGCGTGCCTCGCCGAGATGCTGCAGCGGCTGCAGGGGGTCGACGTCGACCTGATCCTGATCGAGGGGTTCAAGCACGAGCACTACCCGAAGATCGAGCTGCGCCGCGAGGAGCTGCACAACCCGCGCCTCTACCCGAGCGACCCGGACATCATCGCGGTCGCCTGCGACGGGCCGCTGGACCCGCCGACCCCCCTGCCCGTCCTCGACCTCAACGACCCCGCCGCGATCGCCAGGTTCGTGCTCGAGAAGTTCCTCGGCCGGAGCGCGCAGGGACCCGCACCGGAAGCCGTCGCATGAATGCACCCGCCGATCCCCACAACTGCTGCACCCCGTCCGCGGGCGACCCGATGCTCAGCGTCGACGAGGCGCTGGCACAGATCGCCGCCCAGGTCACGCCGCTGCCCGGGAGCCAACGGGTCGCCCTGCGCGACGCGCTCGGCCGGGTGCTCGCCGAGGACGTCGCCAGCCGGGTCGCCGTGCCCCCCTACACCAACTCGGCGATGGACGGCTACGCGGTGCGCGGCGCGGACCTCGAGCTCGGCAGCGGGGACGGCCTGCGCCTGGTCGGCGAGGCCTTCGCCGGCCACGCCTTCGCCGGCACCCTGGGCCGCGGCGAGTGCGTGCGCATCATGACCGGGGCGGTGGTGCCCGACGGGGCCGACACCGTGATCATGCAGGAGGCGGTCAGCGTCGACGGCGACCTGGTCCGCTTCCCGCCCGGTGTCCACCCCGGGGACAACGTGCGCCATGCCGGCGAGGACCTGCCCGCCGGCGAGGTCGCGCTGCGCGCCGGCACCCGCCTGCTCCCGGCCGAGCTCGGCCTGCTCGCCTCGCTCGGCGTCGGCGAGGTCACGGTGAGCCGGCGCGTGCGGGTGGCCTTCTTCTCCACCGGCGACGAGCTCTGCTCGATCGGCGAGCCGCTGCGCGAGGGCTGCCTGTACGACAGCAACCGCTACACGCTGCACGGCATGCTGACGCGCTGGGGCGCCGAGGTGATCGACCTCGGCGTGATCCGCGACGAGCCGGCGCTGATCGAGCAGGCGTTCCGCGACGCCGCCGCGCAGGCCGACGTGGTGATCACCTCGGGCGGGGTCTCGGTCGGCGAGGCCGACTTCGTCAAGGGCGCGCTGGACCAGCTCGGCGACATCGGTTTCTGGCGCATCCGGATGAAGCCGGGCAAGCCGCTGGCGTTCGGCCGCTTCCACGACGGCAGCTGGTTCTTCGGCCTGCCCGGCAACCCGGTGTCGGTGATGGTCACCTTCTACCAGTTCGTGCGCCCGGCGCTGGAGAAGCTCGCCGGCCGCGAGCCGAAGCCGTCGCTGTGGCTGCGCGTGCCGTGCCTGGACCGGCTGAAGAAGGTACCCGGCCGCACCGAGTTCCAGCGCGGCATCCTGACCACCGGCGACGACGGGCGCCTAGCGGTGCGCAGCACCGGTTCCCAGGGCTCCGGGATCCTGCGCTCGATGAGCGTGGCCGACTGCTTCATCCGGCTGGAGGCCGAGAGCGGCAACGTCGAGGCGGGCACGCTGGTCGACGTGCAGCCGTTCGAGGGGGTGGTCTAGTCGCCGCGCGGCTCGCGATCGGGCCGTGCGCCGGCGGGGGCGTGGCGCCGGTTGCGGGTCAGTTGACCACGCCGGGGACCATCAGGCCGAACACCGGGATCGGTGCCTCGAACTCGTGGCCGTCCTCGGCGTGCATGAAGTAGTGCCCCTGCATCGTCCCGACCGGGGTGCGAATCACCGCGCCGCTGGTGTACTCGAACACCTCGCCGGGCTGCAGCGTCGGCTGGTAGCCGACCACGCCGTCACCGTCGACCACCTCCTCGCGCCCGTCGGCGTCGGTGATCAGCCAGTGCCGGCGCAGCAGCGTCGCGGTGACGCTGCCGGCGTTGTGGATGGTGATGGTGTAGGCGAAGGCGAAGCGCGGCACGCCCGGGTCCGACTGCTCCGGCAGGTACTCCACGCGGGTGCGTACCTGGATCGCGTAGGGGCGCGGTTCGCTCATCGGTTTACCCGGCAGACGCGGCGTGGCCGGCACGCTCCGCGTCGCTCCAGTTGCGGTAGGGATGTTCCACGAGGCTGACATTGTAGTAGCGCGGCTGCTCGGTGACCTCGATGCCGAGCCACTCCGGGTGCGGGAACGTGGCATCCGCGTGCTCGAGCTCGATCTCGGCCACCACCAGGCCGGCGTTGTCGCCGGCGAAGACGTCGATCTCCCAGGTGAACCCAGCGTGCCCGACCAGGTAGCGGGTCTTCTCGATCAGCGGCCGCTGGCACAGCTCGTCGAGCAGGATCGCCGCGTCGGCCAGCGGGATCGGGTACTCGAACTCGCGCCGGGTCGCGCCGACGGTCGCGCCCTTGATGTTCAGCCAGGCGCTCCCGCCGCTGGCGCGCACGCGCACCGAGCCGTGCACGCCGCCGGCCAGGTAGCCCTGGCGCAGGGTCTCGCCCGCGCCGGCGGCCTGCCGCCAGCGGTCGTCCGCGACCAGGAACTTGCGCTCGATCTCGTAGCCCATGCCATCTCCGTCGTTGCGGCCATCATAGGGGATCGCTCCGGGTGTGGGTACGCCGACGCGGCGCTGCCGGCATGCGCCGCCTCGGCATGACCCTCGCCGGCGTCGCGCTGCCGCTGCTGGCCGGCTACCTGGCGCTGCTGCTGACGGTCTACTTCGGCCAGTCGGGGATGCTCTACTTCCCGACGCGGGAGCTGACGGCCGACCCCGCCGCGCGCGGTCTGGCCTTCACCGAGGTGCAGCTGCGCGCGAGCGACGGCGTCGCGCTGCACGGCTGGTACCTGCCCCACCCGGCGCCGCGCGGCGCGCTGCTGTTCCTGCACGGCAACGCCGGCAACATCGGCCACCGGCTCGACAGCCTCGCCCAGTTCCACCGCCTCGGCCTGGCCACGCTGATCGTCGACTACCGTGGCTACGGGCGCAGCGCGGGCCAACCCGACGAGCCCGGCACCTACCGCGACGCCGAGGCGGCCTGGCAGCAGCTGGTCGGCCCGCTCGGTTTCGACCCCGCACGGGTGGTGGTGTTCGGCCGCTCGCTCGGCGGCGCGCTGGCCGCGCGGGTCGCCGCCGAGCACGCCCCGGCCGGGCTGATCCT
>DATCZX010000180.1:0-2016 GCA_036525695.1 Gammaproteobacteria bacterium
ACGGCTGGCCGAGCACTACGCCGCGCGCGTGCGCTGGCAGCGCCAGCTGCGCAGCCGGCTGGCGCTGCCGCTCGCCCTGCTGGTGCTGCTGGCCCTGCTGGCACCGCTGCCGGCGCTGATCGGCGGCAGCCTCGACGGCGCCGGCTACCTGCTGCGCGCACTGCTGCCGCTGTTCGCGCTGGCGCTGCTGCTGGGGGCGTGGCGCCGGTTCGCGCGCCGGCACGTCGGCCGTGAACTGCCGCTGGCCAGCGAGCGGCTGCTGCTGGCGCTGCCCGGGCTCGGGGGGCTGCTGCGGCTGCGCGGCCGGCGCGACCTGCTGCTCAACCTGGCGCTGCTGCTGACCGCCGGCCGCCCGGCGGTCGACGCGCTGGCCGAGGCCGCCGAGACGGTGCGCAACCCGGTGCTGCGCGGCGCCTACCGGCTGGCCGCGGACGACGTCGCCGGCGGCGCGCTGGTCAGCGAGGCGCTGGCGCGGCGCGGCGCGCTCGACGCGCGCCAGGGGGTCCCTCTGGTCAGCACCGGCGAGTTCGCCGGCAGCCTCGACCGGCTGCTCGAGCTGCACGCCGAGCAGCTCAGCGCGCGCCTCGACCTGGTCGACGGCGCCCTCGCCGAGTGGCTGCCGCGGCTGCTCTACTTCGGCGTGCTGGGGCTGCTGGCGTGGGGCGTGCTCAGCCTGGCGTGGTGAGCCGGCAGCGCGTCACCAGGGCAGCTCGCGCCCGTCCCAGGTGAAGAACCGCCCGCTCTGTTCCGGCCGGTAGGCGTCGACCCGCTGGAGCATCCCGGCGACGCTCTGCTCCACGCTCAGCGTCGCGCTGGAGCCGCCCATCGCGGTGCGCACCCAGCCCGGGTGCAGGATCAGCACGCCGATGCCGAGGCGCTGCAGCTCGAACGCCATGCAGTGCATCAGCGCGTTGAGCCCGGCCTCGCCGGCGCGGTAGGCGTAGCTGACCGGCGAGGTGGCGCGGGCGATGCTGCCCATGTCGCTGCCGATGCCGACCACCAGCCGGAGCGACCTGCGCTGCACGTGCGGCAGCAGCGCCTGGGTGACCCGTGCCGGGCCCATCACGTTGACCCGCCAGGTGGTCTCCCAGTTGGTGAAGTCGAGGTTGCCGAGGTGGATGCCGGGGTCACGGTCGAGCCAGACCCCGGCGTTGTGCACCAGCACGTCGATCGCGACCTCGCCGAGCGCCTGTGGCAGCGCCGCCACCGAGGCGGGATCGGCGACGTCGAGCGGGTGCATCGAGACCGTGGTGCAGTCGTTGACCAGGCGCTGCAGCAGGCCGGCCTCGAACGGCTCGCGGCAGGTGGCGAACACCCGCCAGCCGCGCTCGGCGCACTGCCTGACCCACTCGAGCCCGAGCCCGCGGCTCGCCCCGGTGACCAGGATGTTCGCCATGGCGCCTCCGTTGCCGTGCGCGGCAGGTGGCGGCCGCCGGTTCAGCCGGTGGCCGGGAAACCGACGCCGGTACCGCCCAGGCCGCAGTAGCCGCCCGGGTTCTTCGCCAGGTACTGCTGGTGGTACTCCTCGGCGTAGTAGAACGGCGGTGCCGGCACGATCTCGGTGGTGATGCGGCCGCGGCCGGCGGCGCTCAACGCCTGCTGGTAGGCGGCGCGCGAGGCCTCGGCCGCGGCCTGCTGCGCCGCGTCGCTGCAGTAGATGCCCGAGCGGTACTGGGTGCCGACGTCGTTGCCCTGGCGCATCCCCTGGGTCGGGTCGTGCGCCTGCCAGAACTTCTGCAGCAGGGCGTCGTAGCCGAGCGCCGCGGGATCGAACACCACGCGCACCACCTCGTTGTGACCGGTCCGCCCGCTGCACACCTCCTCGTAGGTCGGGTTCGGGGTGAACCCGCCGGCGTAGCCGACGGCGGTGCTGTAGACCCCGGGCAGCTGCCAGAAGGCGCGCTCGGCGCCCCAGAAGCAGCCGAGCCCGAACAGCGCCAGCTGCAGGCCGTCGGGGAACGGCGGCTGCAGCCGGTGGCCGTTGACCTGGTGGGCGGCCGGCACGCGCAGCGGCGT
>DATCZX010000181.1:0-3180 GCA_036525695.1 Gammaproteobacteria bacterium
AGATCGACGAGGTCGAACGCTACGCGGCGCCGGAGACGCTGGACGAGGCGCTGGCGCTGCTCGCCGATGGCGACGCGACGATCCTCGCCGGCGGCACCGACCTGATGGTGCAGGCGCAGGCCGGGCGGGTGCGCTACCGGCGCACGCTGCTGAACGTGCGCCGGGTCGGCGAGCTGCGCGGCGTGCGCGTCGACGGCGACGCGCTGGTGCTCGGCGCGCTGACCACCATCACCGAGCTGCTCGAGGACCCGCTGGTCCACGCCCACGCGCCGCTGCTGGCGCAGGCCGCCGACCGCTTCGCCAGCGCGCAGATCCGCAATGCCGGCACCGTCGGCGGCAACGTCTGCAACGCCTCGCCGGCCGGCGACACGCTGGTGCCGCTGCTCGCGCTCGACGCCGAGGTGGAGCTGGCCGGCAAGCCGAACGGCAGTTGCGTCACCCGGCGCCTGCCGCTGGAGCAGTTCCTGCTCGGCCCCGGGCGCACCGCGCGCGAGGCGCACGAGCTGCTGGTCGCGCTGCGCCTGCCGCTGCGCGACGGCGCGCGCTTCGCCGCCTTCGACAAGTTCGGCACGCGCCCGGCGCTGGACATCTCCACCGTGTCGCTGGCGCTCGCCGCGCGGCGCGAGCACGGCGCGCTGGTCGACGTCCGCGTCGCCTTCGGCGCGGTCGCGCCGACCGTGCTGCGCGCGCGGCGCACCGAGGCGGCGCTCGAGGGGCGGCCGCTCGACGCGGCGACCATCGAGGCCGCGGCGCAGGTCGCGCACGCCGAGGTCAGCCCGATCGACGACGTGCGCGCCACCGCCTGGTACCGGCGCGAGCTGGTCCGCAACCTGACCCGGAGGATGCTGCGCCATGCCGCTGCAACGTGAGATCGAGTTCACCCTGAACGGCAGCCGGGCGCGCGTCGCGGTGCCGGTGACCGCCACCGCGCTGAGCATGCTGCGCGACCAGCTCGGCCTGACCGGGACCAAGTACGGCTGCGGCGAGGGCGAGTGCGGGGCCTGCACGATCCTGCTCGACGGGGCCAGCGTCAACGCCTGCCTGCTGTTCGCGGTCGACTGCGACGGGCGCAGCGTGACCACCATCGAGGGGCTCGCCCGCGACGACACCGCGAAGCCGCTGCGCGACGCCTTCGTGCGCGCCGGCGCGGTGCAGTGCGGCTTCTGCACGCCGGGGTTCGTGGTCCAGGGCAAGTTCCTGCTCGAGCGCAACCCGCACCCGGACGAGGCGCAGATCCGCCGCGGCATCGAGGGCAACCTGTGCCGCTGCACCGGCTACCGCAAGATCATCGACGCCATCGCCGACGCCGCCACGGCGCTCGACGGCAACCGCTGAACACGGCCGGAGGAAGCATGCACTACGAGAGCAAGGTCGAGCCGCGCGAGACCCCGCCGTCGCCGCCACGGTCCAGCCTGATCGGCCAGCGCATCCCCAAGCTGGACGCGCCGGACAAGACCAGCGGGCGCACCCGCTACATCCACGACCTGAACCTGCCCGGGCAGCTGTACGGCAAGATCCTGCGCACCGACCGGGTGCACGCGCGCATCGTCTCGATCGACACCCGCGCGGCGCGGGCGCTGCCCGGCGTGCACGCGGTGCTGACCGCGGCCGACCTGCCGCGGCGCGGCATCGGCATCAACAAGGACAACCCGCCGCTGAAGGGCGACAAGGTGCGCAGCCCGCGCGACGAGATCGCCGCGGTGGCGGCCGAGAGCGAGGCGCTCGCCGAGCAGGCGCTGCGCCTGATCCGGGTCGAGTACGAGGAGCTGCCGACGCTGTTCGACCCGCGCCGGGCGCGCCTGCCCGGGGCGCCGGTGATCCAGGAGAGCAAGCCGGACAACCTGAGCATCGGCTTCGACTACGCCCACGGCGACGTCGACGCCGGCGCGGCCGAGTCCGACGTGATCGTCGAGGACACCTACGCGCTGCACTACGTGACCCACTGCTGCATGGGGGTCAGCGGTATCATCGCCGACTTCGACGACAACAGCGGCAACCTGACGCTCTACTCGAACACCCAGGTGCCGTTCCTGCACAAGCGCGAGTTCGCCGAGGTGCTGGAGATGGACCCGAGCCGGATCCGCATCATCCAGCCGCCGATCGGCGGCGGCTTCGGCTCGAAGCTCGACATCTACCCGTTCGAGCCGATCGTCGTCTACCTGGCGCGGGCGACGCGGCGGCCGGTCAAGCTGCTGTTCACGCGCGAGGAGGAGTTCATCGCCTCGCCGACCCGGCAGCCGGCGCTGGTGCGCCTGCGCAGCGGGGCGAAGCGGGACGGCACCCTGACCTTCCGCGACATGGACGTGCTGCTCGACAACGGCGCCTACACCTCGTGGGGCGCGACCATCCCGTTCGTGATGATGCAGACCGCCTCGTCGCTGTACCGGGTGCCGCACTGCCGCTTCCACTCGGCCGCGGTCTACACCAACAACCCGACCGCCGGCTCGTTCCGCGGCTACGGCAACCTGCAGGCGACCTTCGCCATCGAGCAGCAGATGGACCGCCTGGCCGAGCGGCTCGGCCTGGACCCGCTGGAGTTCCGCCTGCGCAACGCGCAGCAGGCGGGCGAGACCACCGGCCAGGGCATGCACTTCAAGTCGTGCGGGTTCAGGGAGTGCCTGGAGACCGCCGCGCGCGCCAGCGACTACGTGCGCAAGCAGGCCGAGTACGCGGCGCGCCGCGACGACGCCGGCCCGGTCAAGCGCGGCATCGGCCTCGCCTCGATGCTGCACGTCGGCGGCGGTGCCAAGATCTACCCGTCCGACGGCTGCGGCACCATCCTCAAGCTCGACGACTTCGGCCACGTCACCCTGCTGACCGGCGCCTCGGAGATCGGCCAGGGCTCGGAGACGGTGCTCGCGCAGCTGGTCTGCGAGGAACTCGGCGTGCCGATGACGGCGGTCACCGTGGTCAACAACGACACCGAGGTGACGCCGTGGGACGTCGGCGTGCACGCCAGCCGCACCACCTTCATCGCCGGCAACTCGGCGCTCGGCGCCGCGCGCCTGGCCAAGGAGAAGATCCTCAACGCGGCCGCCGCGCTGACCGACCTCGAGCCGACACAGCTCGACCTAACCGGCGGCTGGGTGGTGCGCCGCGACGGTGACGCCCAGGTGATGACGCTGGACAAGCTGCTGCGCTCGCTGCACTTCAAGGACAAGGCGGAGCTGGTGGTCACCA
>DATCZX010000182.1:0-2098 GCA_036525695.1 Gammaproteobacteria bacterium
GCCTGTCCCCGGACCGGATCTCGCAGCTCGGTGTCGGACGCAGCTTCCAGAAGACCAACATCTTCCCGACCTTCACCTGCTTCGAGAACTGCTGGCTGGCGGCGCAGTCGCGCCGGCCGAGCTCGATGCGCTTCTTCCGCCCGGCGTCACGGCTCAAGGACGTCGAGGCCCGCGCGCGCAAGGCGCTGGCCACCTGCGGCCTCGAGTCCCGCACCGACACCGTGGTCTCGGCGATGAGCTACGGCGAGCAGCGCCAGCTCGAGATCGGCATGATGCTGGCGACCGAGCCCGACCTGCTGCTGCTCGACGAGCCGCTGGCCGGGATGGGCAGCGAGGAGGCGGCGCAGGTGGTCGAACTGCTGCGCCAGCTGGCCCGGGAGCACACGCTGATCCTGATCGAGCACGACATGGACGCGGTGTTCAGCATCGCCGAGCGCATCACCGTGATGATCAACGGCCGGGTGCTCGAGACCGGCACCGCCGAGGAGATCAGGAACAGCCCCGAGGTGCAGCAGGCCTACCTCGGCGAGGACGAGGCGTGAGCGACGTCGCCCCGATCATCGAGGCGCGCGGGCTGCACACCTACTACGGCGCCAGCCACGTGCTGCACGGCATCGACCTGGTGGTGCAGCCGGGCGAGACCGTCTGCCTGCTCGGGCGCAACGGCATGGGCAAGACCACCACGCTGCGCAGCCTGGTCGGCCTGACCCCGCCGCGCAGCGGCGAGGTGCGCGTGCACGGGGTGCCGATGACCGGCGCCGCACCGCACCGCATCGCCCGCGCCGGCATCGCGTTCGTGCCCGAGGACCGCGGCATCTTCCCCAACCTGACGGTGCGCGAGAACCTGTTGATGGCGGCGCGGCCCGGTCGCGACGGGCGCAGCGACTGGACCCTGCAGCGGGTGCTGGAGCTGTTCCCGCGGCTGCAGGAGCGCATCGGCAACCTCGGCAACCAGCTCTCCGGCGGCGAGCAGCAGATGCTCACCGTGGCCCGCGCGCTGCTGACCAACCCCGAGCTGATCCTGCTCGACGAGGCGACCGAGGGGCTCGCGCCGCTGATCCGCAAGGAGATCTGGCGGGTGATCCACGAGATCACCGCGGCCGGCATGGCCTCGATCATCGTCGACAAGGACCTCAAGTCGCTGCTCAGGGTGGCCGCCCGCTGCGTGATCCTGCAGAAGGGGCTGGTGGTCTACGAGGGCACCGCGGCCGACCTGCACGCGCGGCCCGAGGTGCGCCTGCAGTACCTCGGGGTCTGAAGCGCGGGGACGCCGGGGCGGGCCGTTGCGCCTAGCCCCCGGGCTTGCCGAACTCGATCGCCCCCTCCGGCAGCAGGTAGAGCACCAGCGCGGCGCCGTCGCTGACCGTCGGCGCGTGCTCGCTGCCCGGCGGCTGGCTGGTCTACCCGCCGGGACGCCCGTCGAACTTCGCCTCGGGCGTCAGCGGCATGATCAGGTCGATCTCGCCGTGCGGGTGGCGGTGGTGCGGCCCCGCGACATCCTGCATCTGCACCACGTCGATGCTGAAACCGTGGCTGTCCGGCGTCGGCTTCAGCACCCGGCCGTAGCGGATGCCGCCGGCCTCGCGCGCGCACATCCAGCCGGCGGCGATGGCGTCCCGGCAGGCGCGGCGCAGCGCCATGCAGGTGTTGCCGTCGTACGGGAACTGCGCGTTCAGCGCGGCATCCAGGTCGGCGTCCAGCGGCCGCGCGGCGGCGAAGGCCAGCACCGGTCGCACCAGCTGGAAGAACAGTTCGCGGGTCATCTCCATCGTGGGCCTCCGTTCGCATTCGAGTTGGCGCCGCGGCCGGCGCAGGACGGCCGGGCTCAGTCGCCGAGCAGCGGCCGCCCGGCGGCGACCCGCCGGCGCAGCAGCAGCGCGGCCCGGTAGCGGTCCTCGCCGTAGGCCGCGGCCAGGTGGTCGAGCACCGCGAGCACGCGCGCCGGACCGATGGCGTCGGCCCAGGCCAGCGGCCCGCGCGGGTAGTTGACGCCGTAGCGCATCGCCTCGTCGACGGCGGCGGCGCTGCACACCTGCTGCTGCACCGCCTCGGCCCCCTCGTTGGCCAGCAGGCAGACGGTGCGCAGCACGCACAGCGC
>DATCZX010000183.1:0-2774 GCA_036525695.1 Gammaproteobacteria bacterium
ACCTCGCTCGGCAGGTTCAGCGCCAGCGCCACCAGCGCCGGGTCGAGGTCGGCGGCCAGCGTCGCCGCGCAGCCGTCGCGGAACGACGGCGGCAGCTGCAGCGGCAGGCGCAGCTGGGTGGCGGTCACCAGTTGCTGCAGCAGCGCCACGGCACGCTGCTGGGCGGCGTCCCAGCGGTTGAACGGGTCGGGGTCGTGCGCCATCAGCAGCGGCAGGTGCGCCTCGCGACCGGGAAAGTCGAGCCGCACCGGGGCCGAGAAGCCGCGCAGCAGCGACGGCGTCGGCCGTGCCGCGAGACCGCTGAAGGTGAACGCCTGGCGCGCCGTGGCCAGCTCGAGCACCCGCGTGGTGCCGGCGGCGGGGGTCGCCTCGCCCTCGAGCTGCAGCGGCAGCTCGCGGCCGTCGGCGTCGAGCAGGCCGAGCGCGACCGGGATCGGCAGCGGCTGCTTCTCCGGCTGGCCCGGGGTCGGCGGGGTGCTCTGCGCGAACTCCAGCGTGTAGCGGCCGGCGGCGGCGTCCCAGCGCTCCTCGACCGTCAGCCGCGGCGTGCCGGCCTGGCGGTACCAGGCCTGGAACGGGCCGAGGTCGACGCCGTTGGCGTCGGCGTGCGCGGCGACGTAGTCCTCGACCGTGACCGCCTGGCCGTCGTGGCGCTCGAAGTAGAGGTCCATGCCGCGGCGGAAGCGCTCGGGGCCGAGCAGCGTGTGCAGCATGCGGATCACCTCGGCGCCCTTGTTGTACACCGTCATGGTGTAGAAGTTGTTGATCTCGATGTACTGCTCGGGGCGCACCGGGTGGGCCATCGGCCCGGCGTCCTCGGCGAACTGGTAGGTGCGCAGCAGGTTGACGTCCTGGATCCGCTGCACCGCCGCCGAGTAGGTGTCGGCCGAGAACTGCTGGTCACGGAACACCGTCAGCCCCTCCTTGAGGCTGAGCTGGAACCAGTCGCGGCAGGTGATCCGGTTGCCGGTCCAGTTGTGGAAGTACTCGTGCGCGACGATGCTCTCGATGCGCTGGAAGTCGGCGTCGGTGGCGGTGTCGGGGCGCGCCAGCACCGCGGCCGAGTTGAACACGTTGAGCCCCTTGTTCTCCATCGCGCCCATGTTGAAGTCGTCGACCGCGACGATCATGTAGACGTCGAGGTCGTACTCGCGGCCGTAGTGTTGCTCGTCCCAGGCCATCGCCTTCTGCAGCGCGGCCAGCGCGTGCGCGCACTTGTCGGCGTTGTGCCGCTGCACGTAGAGCTCGAGCGCCACCTCGCGGCCGCTGATGGTGACGAAGCGGTCGCGGACGCAGGCGAGGTCGCCGGCGACCAGCGCGAACAGGTAGCTCGGCTTCGGGAACGGGTCCTCCCAGGTGGCGTAGTGGCGCCCGTCCGGCAGCGTGCCGCGGTCGACCCGGTTGCCGTTCGACAGCAGCACCGGGCAGCTCGCCGGGTCGGCGACCACGGTCGTGGTGAAGCGCGCCATCACGTCGGGGCGGTCCGGGTACCAGGTGATGCGGCGGAAGCCCTCGGCCTCGCACTGGGTGCAGTACATGCCGTTGGAGAGGTAGAGCCCCTCGAGCGCGCTGTTCGCCTCCGGCGCGACCAGGGTCTCCACCTCGAGGCTGCAGCGCTCGGGCAGTCCGGGCAGGGTCAGCGTCTCCTCCTCGATCCGGTACTCCGGTGCAGCCAGTGCACGACCGTCGAGGCGCAGGCCGACCAGCTCGAGGTCGTGGCCGTGGGGCGTCAGCGTGGTGTCGCTGCCGGTGCGGCGCAGCGCCAGCCGGGCGTGCACGCGGGTGCGCGCGGGGTCGAGCTCGACGCGCAACTCGACGGTGTCGACGGCGTAGGCGGGCGGACGGTAGTCCGCGAGGCGGATCGCTTCGGGCATGGGGCGTACTCGGGTGGAGGGTGGGACGCTCGGGCGGTGGATTCTAGCTCAGGGTCAATGGACCGTCAGGCGGCCGCCGGGTTCGCCCGGCACCACCACCAGCAGCTGGCGCCGCTCGTCGGCGACCTCCAGGCGGTACTCGACCCGGCGGCCGTCGGGGTATCCGGCCAGCAGTAGACGGGTGCCGAGCGGCACCCGCAGCGTGAACGTGGTCAGGCTGCCCTCGCCCTGGTTGAACAGCGGGTTGGGCTGCAGCTGCCGGCCGTCGACGGCGATGCTGGTGCCGGCCGGGGCGCTGAGGAACAGCGCGCGGGTGGCCGCCTCCGGCAGCGGCGCCGGCCGCTGCGCCAGCCAGCTGGCGAGCGCGCCGGCGAGCAGGAACAGCACCAGGTGGACCAGCGCCCAGCGCCGGTAGCGCGGGGCCACGCGGCGCTCGGGCAGGTCGCTGAGCAGGTACGGCAACCAGCCCGGCGGGGCGCCGACGCGGTGGCTGACCGGATCGAGGTCGTAGTCGCGCTGGCGCGCGTGGACGTTGGCGGTCGCCGCCGCGCGCACCGCCTGCCACTCGTCGAGGTCGATCTCGCCGTCGCGGTTGGCGTCGAACTGGTTGAGCAGGAAGTTCCGGTCGGCCTTCCAGGTCGAGACCAGCGCGCCGATCTCCTGGCGCGTCTCCTCGGGGTCACCGTAGCCGCCGCTGGTGGTCAGCTGGCCGAGCAGGTAG
The DNA here is from genome assembly GCA_036525695.1 of Gammaproteobacteria bacterium. Lineage (GTDB taxonomy): Bacteria > Pseudomonadota > Gammaproteobacteria > QNFN01 > QNFN01 > DATCZX01. The sequence goes on from DATCZX010000183.1 coordinate 2,596, forward strand.
AGCTCGTCGCCGGGGGCGATGTACTCGCCGCGGTAGAGGAAGTCGCCCTTCTGCTGGTGGAAGCGGCGGCTGGCGATCACCTCGGCCCCCTCGGGGTCGACCAGGCAGCGGCCGCTGGCGTCCTCGAGCGCGAACACGCTGGCGCTCTGGCCGCGCTCGACCAGGCCCCAGCGCTCGCC
>DATCZX010000184.1:0-3241 GCA_036525695.1 Gammaproteobacteria bacterium
AGCGGCGGCCCCTTCGCCGGCCTGAACCTGGGCGACCACGTCGGCGACGCGGCCGCGGCGGTGGCGGCGAACCGGGCGCTGCTGGCCGCGGCGCTCGCCGGGGCCGGGCCGCTGCTGTGGCTGGAACAGGTGCACGGCACGCGGGTGGTGCACGCCGACGACTGGCAGCCCGGCTGCCGTGCCGACGCCGCCTGGAGCGACCGTCCCGGCAGCGCCTGCGTGGTGCTGACCGCGGACTGCCTGCCGGTGCTGTTCTGCGACCGTGCCGGGACCCGCGTCGCCGCGGCCCATGCCGGCTGGCGCGGGCTCGCCGGCGGCGTGCTCGAGGCCACGCTGCAGGCTCTCGGGGTGGCCCCGGCCGACCTGCTGGCCTGGCTCGGGCCGGCGATCGGCCCGGCCGCCTACGAGGTCGGCGCGGAGGTGCGCGCGGCCTTCGTCGACGCCGACCCCGGCGCCGCCGGCGCCTTCGTCGCGACGCGTCCCGGCCACTGGCACGCCGACCTCTACGCGCTGGCCCGGCGCCGGCTGGCGCGGGCCGGCGTCGCCGCGCTCCACGGCGGCGGCCTGTGCACCCACAGCGAGCCCGCCCGCTTCTACTCCTACCGCCGCGACGGCAGCACCGGGCGCATGGCCACGCTGGCCTGGCTGGCCGCGGCAGGCTGAGCGCCGCCCCGGCGCTTTCCGGTATCATCGCCGTCCCGCCCCGCGCCCCCCGGCCAGGAGGACGAGATGCAGCAGTGGTTCATGGTCACCGTGGTCGGCAACGACCGCCCCGGGATCGTCGCCCGGGTCACCGCGGCGCTGTTCGACCGCGGCTGCAACCTCGGCGAGGCGTCGATGATGCGCCTCGGCGGCAACTTCACCATCATGCGGATGGTCGGCCACGCCGGCAGCGCCGCCGAGGTGGAAGCGACGCTGCGCCCGGTGGTCGACGAGCTCGGGCTGCGCCTGCACGTCGACCGCATCGAGGGGCACCTGCACGACCACCAGGTGCCGGACGTGCGCATCTCGGTGTTCGGCGCCGACCGCGCCGGCATCGTCGCCCAGGTCACCGGGGCGCTGGCCGCGGCCGGCCTGAACATCCTCGACCTCGAGTCGGACGTCGCCGGCAGCGAGGCGGCGCCGATCTACATCATGCAGATCGAGGGCACCGCGACGCGCGGCATCGAGCCGCTCGAGCAGGCGCTCGCGGGGATGGCCGCCGAGGGCATCGACACCCGCATCGAGCCGATCGACACGCTGATCGGCTGACCACGCATGGCGCCGCTCGAGATCCTGACCTACCCCGACCCGCGCCTGAAGCAGGAGTCGCTGCCGGTCGAGGTGGTCGACGACGCGCTGCGCGCCTTCGTCGCCGAGCTCGAGGCGACCATGCGCGCGGGGCCCGGCGGGGTCGGCATCGCGGCGCCGCAGGTCGGGCGCTTCCTCCGCGTGGTGATCGTCGACGTGCCGCCGCGCAAGAAGTCGTCCAGCCACGGCCGGCTGGTGCTGGTGAACCCCGAGATCACCGAGTGGGAGGGGATGGCGGTCGGCCGCGAGGGCTGTAGGTCGGTGCCCGACTACACCGGCAACGTGATCCGCGCCGAGCGCATCGCGCTGCGCGCGCTCGACGAGCACGGCGCACCGCGCGAGTTCCGCATGGAGGGGTTCGAGGCCCGCGCGGTGCAGCACGAGCTCGACCACCTCGACGGCTTCCTGTTCCTCGACCGCCTGGTCAGCCGGCGCAACGACCTGTTCCGGCGCAAGGTCTACCAGCCTCCGCCGGGCGACTGAGCGATGCCGTCGCCCGACGTGCCAGGGGGCTACGCCTCGCGCCGTGAGCTCTGGGCCTGGGCCTTCTACGACTTCGCCAACTCGGGCTACACCACGGTGGTGCTGACCGCGGTGTTCAACGCCTACTTCGTCGGCGTGGTCGCCGCGGCACACGGCAGCGGCACGGCGACGCTGCTGTGGACCGTCGCCATCGCCGCCGCCAACGCCCTCGTGCTGTTCAGCGCCCCGTTGCTCGGGGCGATCGCCGACGCGCGCGGGCTGAAGAAGCAGTTCCTGCTGCTGACCACGCTGGGCTGCGTGCTGCTGACCGCCGCGCTGGCCAGCGTCGGCCCGGGCGACGTGCTGCCCGGCGTGCTGCTGCTGATCGGCTCCTGCGTGCTGTTCGGCACCGGCGAGAACCTGATCGCGGCGTTCCTGCCCGAGCTGGTGCCGGCCACGGCGATCGGCCGCCTGTCGGCGCGCGGCTGGGCGCTCGGCTACCTCGGCGGCCTGCTGGTGCTCGGTCTCTGCCTCGGCTGGCTGCACCTGGCCGAGGCGCGCGGCGTCGCCACCGCCGCGGCGGTGCCCGACACCATGCTGATCGTCGCCGCCGCCTACGCGCTGGCCGCGCTGCCGACGCTGCTGTGGCTGCGGGACCGGGCGCGGCCGCTGGCCCGCGAGCAGGGCACGCTGACCGCGGGCTGGCGGCGGCTCGGCGAGAGCTGGCGCGCGGCGCACCGCTACCCCGACCTGCGCCGCTTCCTGGTCACGCTGACGGTCTACCACGCCGGGATCCAGACCGTGGTGGTGCTGGCGACGGTCTACGCGCAGCAGGCGATGGGCTTCGGCACCGTCGAGAGCCTGTGGCTGATCCTGGTGGTCAACGTCACCGCGGCGGTCGGCGCCTTCGCCTTCGGCCAGCTGCAGGACCGCATCGGCTCGGTGCCGACGCTGGCGCTGACGCTGGTGCTGTGGATCGTCGCCGGGGTGATCGCCTGGGCAGCCGAGAGCCGTGCCCCGTTCTGGCTGGCGGCCAACCTGGTCGGCCTGGCGATGGGCGCGAGCCAGTCGGCCGGGCGCGCGCTGGTCGCGCGCTTCGCCCCGCACGGCCGCACCGGCGAGTGCTTCGGGCTGTGGGGCGTCGCGGTCAAGCTGGCCGCGATCCTCGGCCCGCTGAGCTACGGGATGCTCGGTTTCCTCAGCGGCGGCGACCACCGCACCGCGCTGCTGTCGACCATCGCCTTCTTCGTCGCCGGCCTGTGGCTGCTGCGCGGCGTCGACGAGCAGCGCGGCATGCGCGCCGCCGGGCGCGCTTGAAAGCCGCGCCGCGCGCCCGCATCTAGCGGGTAGTAAAGACGCTTGAAGGAATCCAGACGATGCGCATGGACAAGCTGACCAGCAAGTTCCAGCTGGCCCTCGCCGACGCCCAGAGCCTCGCGGTCGGGCGCGACCACCAGGTGATCGAGCCGGTGCACCTGCTGACCGCGCT
>DATCZX010000185.1:0-3753 GCA_036525695.1 Gammaproteobacteria bacterium
CCGGCACGCTGGCGACCCACCAGGTGGTGGGCATGGGTGCCGCCTGCCGGCTGGCGCAGGCCGAGCTGGCCGCCGAGGCGGCGCGCGTCGGCGCCCTGCGCGACCGGCTCTGGCTCGGCCTGCGCGACCTCGAGGCGGTCAGCCTGAACGGCGACCCGGAGCGGCGCGCCCCGGGCATCCTCAACGTCTGCATCGAGCAGGTCGAGGGCGAGGCGCTGATCATGGCGCTGCGCGAGGTCGCCCTGTCGTCCGGCTCGGCCTGCTCCTCGGGCAGCCACGAGCCCTCCTACGTGCTGCGGGCGATGGGCCTGAGCGCCGCCCAGGCGGACAGCTCGCTGCGCTTCTCGCTCGGCCGCTTCACCACCGACGCCGAGATCGAGGCCACCGTCGCCCTGCTGCGCGCCGCCATCCCGCGGCTGCGCGAGCTGTCGCCGGCCTGGGTCGCGGGTCACGGAACTGCCGCCGGCGGCAGCGGTCCATCCTCTCGACCAGCTCAATGAATCCCGAATCGGCACCCGAAGGAGCCCGCCCATGTCCATCACCCTTACCGAGAGTGCAGCCAGGCAGCTGCACGAGTTCCTCGAGCAGCGCGCCGCCGGGACCGCCCTGCGCCTCGGCGTCACCAGCTCCGGCTGTTCGGGTTTCGCCTACACCATGGACTTCACCGACGAGGTCGGCAGCGACGACCTGGTGTTCGAGGAGCAGGGGGTGCGCCTGGTGGTCGACCCGAAGAGCCTCGCGGTGCTCGACGGCATGCAGGTCGACTACGTCCGCGAGGGGTTGAACCGCAGCTTCAAGTTCAACAACCCGAACGTCACCGCCACCTGCGGCTGCGGCGAGAGCTTCGCCGTCTAGGGTGCGCGCGGGCGCGTTGCCCGCGACCGCCGGGCGGCGTTAACATGCTGCCTTTTACCCGTTGAAACCCGCGGTTAGCCGCGGGTTTCTGTTATTCTTGGACCGTGTCTCGGAGAACCCCATGGCAGTCGAACGCACCTTTTCCATCGTCAAGCCCGACGCCGTCGGGCGCAACCTGATCGGGCAGATCTACGGCCGTTTCGAGGCCGCCGGCCTGCGCATCGTCGCCGCCAAGATGCTGCACCTGACCCGCGCCGAGGCCGAGGGCTTCTATGCCGTGCACCGCGAGCGGCCGTTCTACCGCGACCTGGTCGAGTTCATGATCTCGGGCCCGGTGATGGTGCAGGTGCTCGAGGGCGAGGACGCGATCGCGCGCAACCGCGAGATCATGGGCGCGACCAACCCGAAGGACGCCGCCCCGGGGACCATCCGCGCCGATTTCGCCAGCACCGTCGACGAGAACTGCGTGCACGGCTCCGATGCCGCGGAGACCGCGCGCACCGAGATCGCCTACTTCTTCTCGGCCACCGAGCTCTGCCCACGGACCCGCTGAACCTTGGCCGCCACCCGCACCGTCAACCTGCTCGACTACGACCGGCCCGCGCTGGCCGAGCTGTTCGCCGCGCAGGGCGAGAAGCCGTTCCGCGCGGTGCAGGTGATGAAGTGGCTGTACCACCGCGGGGTCACCGAGTTCGCCGCGATGACCGACCTCAGCAAGCTGGTGCGCGGCTGGCTCGAGGAGCACGCGGTGGTCGGCCTGCTGCCGGTCGCCGCCGACCAGCGCTCGCGTGACGGCACGCGCAAGTGGCTGTTCGAGCTGGCCGACGGCAACTGCGTCGAGACGGTGTTCATCCCCGAGGGCGAGCGCGGCACGCTGTGCGTCTCGTCGCAGGTCGGTTGCCCGGTCGATTGCGCCTTCTGCGCCACCGCGCGCCAGGGCTTCAGCCGCAACCTGAGCACCGCCGAGATCGTCGCCCAGCTGTGGCAGGCGCAGCGCGCGCTGGCCGACGAGCGGCAGGGGCGGGCGGTGACCAACGTCGTGCTGATGGGCATGGGCGAGCCGCTGCTGAACTTCGACGCGGTGGTGCGCGCGACCAACCTGATGAAGGACGACTTCGCCTTCGGCCTGTCGAAGCGCCGGGTGACGCTGAGCACCTCGGGGATCGTCCCGGCGATGGACCGCCTCGCCGCGGTCAGCGACGTCAGCCTCGCGGTGTCGATCCACGCCCCCGACGACGCGCTGCGCAGCGAGCTGGTGCCGATCAACCGCAAGTACCCGCTGCACGAGGTGGTCGCCGCGGCCAAGCGCTACATCGGCGCCGAGCGCTACCGCGTGGTGACCTTCGAGTACGTGCTGCTGGCCGGGGTCAACGACCGGCCCGAGCACGCGCACGCGCTGGCCCGGGTGCTGCGCGGGGTCCCGGCCAAGGTCAACCTGATCCCGTACAACCCGGTCGCCGGGATCCACTACGCGCGGCCGGACGACGCCGTGGTCGACGCCTTCCGCCAGGTGCTGCAGGCCCACGGGCTGGTCACCATCACGCGCAAGACGCGCGGCGAGGACATCGACGCGGCCTGCGGCCAGCTGGTCGGCAAGGTGCAGTCGCGCAGGCGCCGTGACCGCGTCGTCGCGCCGCCCGGGACCCCGGCATGAGGCGCGCCTGGCCGCTGCTGTTGGCCCTGCTGCTGGCCGGTTGCGCGACCGGCGGCGCCGGGCCCCGCGACGAGAACCGCGACCTGGTGCCCACTCCCGAGGCGGCGCAGCCGAATGCCCTGCTCGGGATCGAGTTCATCAAGCAGGGCGACAACGCGCAGGCCCTGTACCACCTCAAGCGCGCGCTGGTCCACGATCCGCAGCTGGTGCTGGCGCACAACGCGATCGGCGTCCTCTACGAGCGGCTGGAGGAGTACGAGCTGGCCGAGAAGCACTTCCGCACGGCGGCGCAGCTCGCCCCGTCGGACTCCGACGCGCTGAACAACTACGGCCGCTTGCTGTGCAACCGGGGGCGCTATGCCGAGGCCGAGCAGCGCTTCCAGCAGGCGTTGCAGAACCCGGTCTACCGCACCCCCCAGAACACCTTCACCAACCTCGGCCTGTGCGCGCTGAAGGCCGGCGACAGCGGCAAGGCCGAGCACTACTTCCGCCAGGCCCTGGGCAAGGCGCCCCGTTTCCCCCCGGCCCTGTTCGAGCTGGCCAAGCTGAACTGGGCCCAGGGCAACGGCCTGCAGGCGCGCGCCTACCTGCAACGGCTGGCGGCGGTGATCCCGCTGACCGCCGAGGTGCTGTGGCTCGGCGTGCAGGTCGAGCGGGCGCTCGGCGACCGCGATGCCGAGGCCAGCTACGCGCTGCAGCTGCGCAACACCTACCCCGATTCCGCCGAGGCCCGGCAACTCTCGAGCATGGTGCCCAAATGAGCCCCGAACACGACGCCGCTGACGAGCAGCGCGAACCCGCCGCCCCGCCGGCCAGCCCCGGCCAGCTCCTGCGCGAGGCCCGCGAGCGGGCCAAGCAGTCCCTGGGTGACGTCGCCGCGCAGCTGAACCTGACCGTGACCGTGATCGACGCCCTCGAGCGCGACGCCTACGGGCAGTTGCCGTCCGCGGTCTTCGTGCGCGGCTACATCAAGAACTACGCGCGGCTGCTCGGCCTTCCCGCCACGGACCTGGTGGCGCAGTTCGACGGCCAGCGCGCCCCGGACGAGCCGGTGAACCTGCGTCCGCGATCGATGCTGCCGGAGCCCCAGCAGCGCGGCCCGTTACTGCGCAACCTGGTGCTGGTGCTGCTGCTGGTCGCGGCTGTCGGCGGCCTCTGGTGGCTGGGCGGGCGCGAGTTCGAGCAGCGCGGCGCCGCCAGCAACGACCTGCTGGACCGCCTGCTCGGCAGCGACAGCGCGCCAC
>DATCZX010000186.1:0-5981 GCA_036525695.1 Gammaproteobacteria bacterium
ACGGCCCGTAGCCCCACTTGAACACCTGCCAGGTGTTCGAGTTCTCCAGCGCCCCCATGCCGGTGCGCAGCAGCTTGCCGTTGGCCAGCACCACCTCCATGCCGCACTGGAACAGGAAGTGCTCGCCGTACGGGGTGTAGCCGACGCCGCGCTCGAGGGTGTTGCCGGTGGGGCTGGCCACCGGCGCCGGCATCGGCGTGTCGAGCCACAGCGGCAGGTCGTGCTCGCGGATGTAGTCGGCCAGCTGCTGGTAGGTGCAGCCGGCCTCGACCAGCGCGTAGCCGAGGTCGGCGTTGACCTCGAGGATCCGGTTCAGCCGCGCCAGGTCGAGCACCAGCGCGCCGCGGCGCACCGGCGCCGCCGAGCCGTAGCCGAAGTTGCGCCCGGTGGAGATCGGCCAGACCGGCACCTTGTACCTGTTGCAGATGGCGACGACCCCCTGCACCTCCTCGACCGACCCCGGCAGCAGCGCGCCGGACGGCAGGTGGGCGTCGTCGTCGACCGGCAGCATGGTCTTGGCGTACGGCACCACGCTGTCGGCCGCGGTCAGCACGTGGCCCTCGCCGAGCAGCGCGCGGAACTCGCCGAGCGCGGCTGCGAACGCGGTCTCGCTGACCCCTTCCGGCAGCGCGACGTAGGGACTAGCCATGGCCTGATTGCCGGGTCGTGGGTGGTTGCATGCTCACCTCAGCGCGCGGCCGGGCTGGAGCTGATGTACTGCGCGACGCGGGCGAGGTCGTCGTCGCTGAGGGTGCCGTGGCGGAACGCCGGCATCGCGCGGAAGCCGTAGCGGGCGCGGGCGCTGATGTAGGCCGGGTCGAGCGCGCGGCCCTTGAGCACCGGGCCGACCCCGGTGTCGTGGCAGTAGTGGCAGGTGGCGCGGTAGATCGCGGCGCCGTCGGCCCAGTTGCCGGCCGACTGGGCCGCGGCGGCGCCGCTGGCCGTGGCCAGTGCCAGCCCGGCAGCACCCAGCGCCGCCCGCAGCAGGCGTGATCGCTGCATCGCTCACCTCGTCCCTTAATCCCCACGCCCATCAAGGCATAAGCCGTGCCAGCCAGTCAACTCCCTGTCCACACTGGAATTGCACGCGAGGCGCAAGAAGCGGGCGAGACGCGCCGTTGATCAATTGATCATGTTGCAGTGCCGCAACATGCTGATTTGGTGAGCCCCGCGCGCCGCGGGTGCCGCGCCTCAAGCGGACATGCCGCGCTTCTTCATCCGGTAGGCCAGCTGCGGGCGGGTCAGGCCGAGCGCCCGTGCCGCCGAGCTGAGGTTGCCGCCGGCGCGGCGCACCGCCAGCTCGAGCAGGCTGCCCTCGAGGTCGTCGAGGTGCAGGTTGTGCGCCAGGGCCTCCTCGGCGAAGCCCTGCAGCGGGTCCGCGGCGGTCCCGGCGCTGCCCGCCTCCGCCTCGCCCGGGGTCCAGCCGAGGAACAGGTGATCCGGCTCGATCCAGCCGTCGTTCTGCGCCATGATCACGCCGCGCTCGATCATGTTCTCGAGCTCACGGATGTTGCCGGGCCACGGGTAGCCGTGCATCGCCCGCATCGCACTGTCGGTGACCCCGCGCACGCGCTTGCCGTGGCGCACCGCGTGCTTGTCGATGAAGCGCTGCACCAGCGGCTCGATATCGTCGCGCCGGTCGCGCAGCGGCGGCACCACCACCGGGAAGATGTTCAGCCGGTAGAACAGGTCGGAGCGGAACTCGCCGCGCTGCACCGCCTCCTGCAGGTTGACGTTGGTGGCGGCGACCACGCGCACGTCGACCCGGCGCGTGGCGGTGTCGCCGATGCGCTCGAACTCGCCCTCCTGCAGCACGCGCAGCAGCTTGGCCTGCGCCGGCGCCGACAGGTCGCCGACCTCGTCGAGGAACAGGGTGCCGCCGTGGGCGCGCTCGAAACGCCCGGGGCGCGACTGGTTGGCCCCGGTGAAGGCGCCCCTCTCGACCCCGAACAGCTCCGCCTCGATCAGGTCCTCGGGGATCGCCGCGCAGTTCACCGCGACCATCGGGCTGTTGGCCCGGGAGCTGAGCTTGTGCAGCGCGCGCGCGAACATCTCCTTGCCGACCCCGGTCTCGCCGAGCAGCAGCACCGTGACCTGGCTCGCCGCCGCCTTGTTGATCAGCTCGCAGGTGGCGCGGAACGCCGGCGAGTGGCCGACCAGGTCGCCGGCGGTCATCTGCTCGACCACCGAGTAGCGCAGCCGCTCGACCTGGCCCTGCAGCTCGAGCAGCAGGTCGGCGACGCGGTCGGGCTGGAAGTACTTCTTGTCGCGCTCGACGTCGTCCCACTCGCTGGCCGGCTTGCCGATGATGCGGCAGTGCGGGTCGCCCTTGGCGACGCACTCGACCTCGCGGTAGACGGTGAACTCCTTCATCATCTCGTTGGTGTAGCCGCAGGCGTAGCCGAGCTGCATCCAGCACGCCGGCTCGGTGCTCAGGCCGAACGCCTCGCGGTGCACGGTGCCCTCGAACGACCCTTCCCAGATGAACTCGCCGTAGAGGATGCCGCGGTTGATGTTGATGTCGACCTTGACCGGGTGCACCCGGGTGATGCCCTCGAGCATGTGCAGCTGCGGCCCCATCAGGAAGATGTCGACGTCGCTGGCGTTCGGCATCAGCTCGCGCGCCATGCGCGCGTCGCTGCGCCCGGAGGCGTAGCCCATCCGCGTCAGCAGGCCGCGCGCGCGGTCGCTGCCCAGCGTCTCGATCATCTCCTTGCGCAGCGAACCCATCGACGACGCGTGGATCATGATCATGCGCTGCTGGTCGAGCCAGATCTGCCCGGTCTCGACCGACGCGTGCAGCCGCGCCGCCAGCTCGCGCAGGTGGGTCTGTTCGGGTTCCTGGCTCACCTGTGACTCCCGGATCGGTGCCGGCCGCTGCGGCCGGGCATCAGAATTCGGTGACCGCGCCGGTCTCGTTGTCGAGCAGCACCTGCAGGTCGAAGTAGGCGAACTCCGGCTCGCTGCCGAAGCGCGCGCGCACGCGCTGACGGAACGCGGCCCCGTGCGCGGCCTCGGCGGCCGCCCGCGAGCGCCAGACGTAGCAGCCGCCGGCGACACCGCGCTCCGCGTCGAGCAGGTAGTGCTTGCGCACCAGCGCGGGGTCGGCCTGCCAGCCGGCGTAGGTGCTGCGCGCCGCCTCGAGCACCTGCTCGCGGCTCATCCCGGGCGGGATCGAGAACGTCACCAGCTCGACGATCATGCGCTCCCCCCGGCGCCCCGCGGCCCCGCGCCGCGCAGGTCATTTCGCCGCATCGCCGCCCGCCTCCCTGGCGTGGTCGCTGAAGCTGCGCCGGATCTCGCTCAACTCCGCCAGCCGGTTCTCCACCAGGGCGTTCAGCGTCCCCTCGGGGAACACGCCCTCGTCGTCGCGCGCGCCGGCCTCGACCCCGGTCAGCAGCGTCGCCGCCTCGTCGACGGTGCGCACCGCGTAGACCCGGAAGTGGCCCTCGCGCACCGCGTTGACCACGTCCTGGCGCAGCATCAGGTGGGCCACGTTGGCCGCCGGGATCACCACCCCCTGCTCCCCGGTCAGGCCGCGCGCCTGGCACAGGTCGAAGAAGCCCTCGATCTTCTCGTTGACGCCGCCGATCGCCTGCACCACGCCGTGCTGGTTGACCGAGCCGGTGACCGCCAGCGACTGGCGGATCGGCAGCCCGGAGAGCACCGAGAGCAGCGCGCACAGTTCGGCCACCGAGGCGCTGTCGCCCTCGACGCCGCCGTAGGACTGCTCGAACACCAGCGTCGCGCGCAGCGACAGCGGCGACTCGCTGGCGTAGCGCGCGGCGAGGTACGCGGAGAGGATCAGCACCCCCTTGGAGTGGATCGCCCCGCCGAGCTCGACCTCGCGCTCGATGTCGACCACCTCGCCTTCGCCGAGGCGCGCGGTCGCGGTGATCCGCGACGGCTGGCCGAACGCGGTCTCGCCGAGCTGCAGCACCGAGAGCCCGTTGACCTGGCCGACGTGGGCGCCCTCGGTGTCGATCAGGATCAGGCCGCGGCGGATCGCCTCCTGCAGCCGCTCGCGGACCCGGCCGCCACGGTACTTCTGCGCGTCGATCGCCTCCTGCACGTCGGCCAGCGTGACCCGCTTGCGCCCGGCGATGCCGGCCCAGTAGTCGGCCTCGCGCAGCAGGTCGGCGAGGCTGCGCATGTGCGTCGACAGCCGCTCCGCATCGTCGGCCAGCCGCGACCCCTGCTCGATCACCCGGGCCACCGCGGCCGGCTCGAAGTGGCGCAGCCCCTCCTTGCTGGCGATGGTGCCGATCAGCCGCGCGTAGAGCCGGTCGGTCGCCGGGTTGCGCTCGATGCGGTCCTCGAAGTCGGCGGCGACCTTGAACAGCTCGTTGAAGTTCGGGTCGTGGGCGCTCAGCAGGTAGTAGAGGAAGCGGTCGCCGATCAGCACCACCTTGACCTCGAGCGGGATCGGCTCCGGCTCCAGCGTCGAGGTCGAGACCAGGCTCAGCACCTGGCCGAGCGACTCGATGCTCACCTGGCGCGCGCGCAGGGCGCGCTTGAGCCCCTCCCAGGCGAACGGCTGTACCAGCATCTTCAGCGCGTCGATCACCAGGTAGCCGCCGTTGGCGCGGTGCAGCGCGCCGGAGCGGATCAGGGTGAAATCGGTCGACAGCGCGCCCATGTGGGCGACGTGCTCGACCCGCCCGACCAGGTTCTGGTAGGTCGGCATGTCCTCGAAGATCACCGGCGCCCCGCGGCCGTCCTCGCCGTCGCCGTTGTCGACCAGCAGGTTGGCCTCGTAGCGGCGCCCCGGCCCGGACTGCTGGCCGCCGCCGAGGGCCTGCATCAGCGAGGGCTCGTCCTGCTTGCGGTACAGGTCGACGTGCTCGAGCACGTCGCGCTCCAGGGCGTCGAGGTGCGTGATCACCGCGGGCTCCCCCGAGTAGCGCTCGCGCAGCTCGGCGGTGAGCTGGCCGATCGCCTCCAGGGTCACCTTGTCGCTGAGCGCGCGCACCTGGTCGCGGGTCTCGCGGCGCCAGGCGGTGATCTGGCGCATCAGCGACTCGAGCCGCTCCTGCAGCTGCTCGCGCACGCGGGTGATCCGCTCGCGCTCCTCCGCCGGGAGCTGGTCGACCTCGTCGAGCGGCATCAGCTCGCCCTTGCGCACCGGCGTGAACAGGAACCCGCCGGGGGTGCGCACCAGCGCCATGCCGTGCGCCGAGGCCTCCTCCTGCAGCCCCTTGAACGCCTCCTCCTGGCGCTGCTTGAACTGCTCCTCGAGCTCGTGCACCGCGTCCTGGTAGGCCTCGCCCTCGAACGCCGCCGGGATCGCGGTGCCGAGCTCGCCGACCAGCCGCGCCAGGTCGCTGCGCAGCTGCTGGCCGCGCCCGGGCGGCAGGTGCAGCGCCTGCGGCCGCTGCGGGTCGTCGAAGCGGTTGACGTAGCACCAGTCCCCGGGCCGCGGGGCGTGGGTCGCCTGCTGCTCGAGGTAGTGGCGCACCGCGGTCAGCTTGCCGGTGCCGGGCGGGCCGAGCACGTAGAGGTTGTAGCCCTCGCGGCGCATGCCGATCCCGAAACGCACCGCCGCCAGCGCCCGCTCCTGGCCGATGATCTCCTCCAGCGGCTCCAGCTCGCCCGTCGTGGCGAAGTCGAACAGCGCCGGGTCGCACGGGGTGTACAGCTGTTCCGGCTGCAGCGGCTTGGGTAGCGGCATACTGGCCCTGCGGGTTTGGGGTACGCCTGATGTTAGCTGACCGGCCCGTGCGGACAAGCCGGGGCGTCGCCGGCCTGCACCCGCCGGCCTTTCGCGTCTAGTATTGTGGCAGCGCCCAAGCCCCGCTGGACGAGACCATGAACTGCCGAGCCTGCTCTGCGCCGAACCGCGACCTGGCCCACTTCTGCACCCGCTGCGGCGCCCCGCTGGTGCGCGCCTGCCCGCGCTGCGCCGCCGCCGCCGAGGCCGAGGACCGCTACTGCGCCGGCTGCGGCGCGCACCTGCCGGCCGGCGACGAGCTGCCGGCGCT
>DATCZX010000187.1:0-7677 GCA_036525695.1 Gammaproteobacteria bacterium
GGGTGGTCACCAAGCTGCTGATCCCCTACATCCTGTTGTTCGGACTTTACGTGCAGTTCCATGGCGACTTCGGCCCGGGCGGCGGTTTCCAGGCCGGGGTGATCTTCTCCAGCGCGATCATCCTCTACGCGCTGATCTTCGGCCTCGACCACGCGCGCCGGGTGGTGCCGCCCGGCCTGCTCGAGCTGCTGATGTCGCTCGGCGTGCTGCTGTTCGCCGGCGTCGGCTTCGTCAGCCTGCTGCGCGGGGGCCGTTTCCTCGATTACAGCGTGCTCGCCAGCACCCCGGTGGCCGGCCAGCACCTGGGCATCCTGCTGGTCGAGCTGGGCGTCGGCATCACCGTCAGCAGCACCATGCTGGCGATCTTCTTCGCCTTCGCCGGCCGCGCGCAGCGCCAGCGATGAACCCGAGCCTGTTCAACTACGAGATCGTCATCGTGCTGATGATGGTCGGGTTCTACATCGTCATCCGCTCGCCCAACCTGGTGAAGAAGATCGTCGGTCTGAACATCTTCCAGACCTCGGTGTTCGTGCTCTACATCAGCATGGGCAAGGTGGCCGGCGGCACCGCGCCGATCGTCACCGAGGGCGCGCGCTACTACTCGAACCCGCTGCCACACGTGCTGATCCTGACCGCGATCGTGGTCGGGGTGGCGACCACCGCGCTCGGCCTGGCCCTGGTGGTGCGGATCCGCGAGGCCTACGGCAGCGTCGACGAGGAGGCGATCCAGCGGCAGGACGAGGCCGGATGATCGCAGCTGACCTGCCGGTATTGCAGGTCGTGGTCCCGCTGGTAGCGGCCCCGCTGTGCCTGCTGTTGCGCCGCGGCACGCTGGCCTGGCTGCTCGCGGCGGCGGTCGGCTGGTTCTCGCTCTACACCGCGCTGCAACTGCTCGGCAGCGTGTCGCCCGGAGAGGAGATCCGCTACGCCCTGGGCGGGTGGGCCCCGCCGTGGGGCATCGAGTACCGCGTCGACCGCCTCGACGCCTACGTGCTGGTGATCGTCGCGGCGATCGGGGCGCTGGTGCTGACCTACGCCCGCGCCAGCGTCGAGCGCGAGATCGCCGCGCGCCAGCGCGCGCCGTTCTACGCCGCGCTGCTGCTCTGCCTCGCCGGCCTGCTCGGCATCGTGATCACCGGCGACGCGTTCAACCTGTTCGTGTTCCTGGAGATCTCGTCGCTGTCCAGCTACGCGCTGATCAGCCTCGGCCGCGACCGCCGCGCGCTGACCGCGAGCTACCAGTACCTGATCATGGGCACGCTCGGCGCGACCTTCATCCTGATCGGCGTCGGCCTGCTCTACATGGTCACCGGCACGCTGAACATGCTCGACCTCGCCGCGCTGATCCCGGCGGTCGCCGACAATCGCACGGTGACCGCCGCGGTGGCGTTCCTGCTGGTCGGCATCTGCCTGAAGATCGCGCTGTTCCCGCTGCACCTGTGGTTGCCGAATGCCTACGCCTACGCCCCGTCGGTGGTCACCGCGTTCCTCGCCGGCACCGCGACCAAGGTCGCCGTCTACGTGCTGCTGCGTTTCATCTTCACGGTGTTCGGCTTCGGTGTCGGCCTGAGCTTCTCGGCCACGCTGCTCAGCGTGGCGCTGCTGACGCTGGCGCTGGCCGGCCTGCTGACGGCGTCGACCGTGGCGATCTTCCAGGACGACGTCAAGCGCATGCTCGCCTACTCCAGCGTGGCGCAGATCGGCTACATCATGCTCGGCATCGGCCTGCTCAGCGCCACCGGGCTGACGGCGGCGCTGGTGCACCTGTTCAACCACGCGGTGATCAAGTCGGCGCTGTTCCTCGCCCTCGGCTGCGTGGTCTACCGCGTCGGCGCCGCGAGGCTCAGCGATCTGCGCGGGCTCGGCCGGCGCATGCCGCTGACCCTGGCGGCCTTCGTCGCCGGTGGCCTGAGCCTGATCGGCGTGCCGCTGACCGCCGGCTTCATCAGCAAGTGGTACCTGGTGCTGGCGGCGCTCGAGGCCGGCCTGTGGCCGGTGGCGCTGCTGGTGCTGGTCGGTTCGCTGCTCGCGGTGATCTACATCTGGCGGGTGGTCGAGGTCGCCTACCTCGAGCCGGCCAGCGGCCACACGGCGAGCGTGCGCGAGGCGCCGTGGCACCTGCTGCTGCCGACCTGGGTGCTGATCCTGGCCAACCTCTGGCTCGGCATCGACACCGACCTCACGGTCGGCACCGCGAGCGGCATCGCCGCCGAGCTGCTCGGGGGCGCGGCACGGTGAGCGCGCTGCCGGCCTGGTGCGTGGTGCTGCCGCTGCTCGCGGTGCCGCTGATCGTCGCGCTCGACCGCCGGCCGAACGCGCGCGAGGCGGTCTCGCTGCTCGCCGGGGCGGCGACCTTCCTGGGCGTGGTCTCGCTGTGGCCGGACGTGGCCGCTGGCGCGCGCCCGGCCTGGCAGTTCGCCGAGCCGCTGCCGGGGGTGCGCCTCGCGCTGGTCGTCGAGCCGCTCGGGCTGGTGCTGGCGCTGGTCGCGAGCTTCCTCTGGATGGTCACCACGGTGTACGCGATCGGCTACATGCGCGGCCACCACGAGCAGCACCAGACCCGCTTCTACGCCTTCTTCGCGCTGTCGATCGCCAGCGCGATCGGCGCCGCGTTCGCGGCCAACCTGGTCACGCTGTTCGTGTTCTACGAGGCGCTGACGCTGGCGACCTTCCCGCTGGTCACCCACGCCGGCACCGCCGAGGCCAGGCGCGGCGGCCGCACCTACCTCGGCCTGCTGATCGCGACCTCGATCGGGTTCCTGCTGTTCGCGATCGTCTGGACCTGGCAGCTGGCCGGCACCACCGACTTCACGCCCGGCGGGATCCTCGCCGGCAAGGCCTCCGGCGGGCTGCTGCTGGCGCTCTACGCGCTGTTCCTGTTCGGCATCGGCAAGGCGGCGCTGATGCCGTTCCACCGCTGGCTGCCGGCGGCGATGGTGGCGCCGACCCCGGTCAGCGCGCTGCTGCACGCGGTCGCGGTGGTCAAGGTGGGCGTGTTCAGCGTGCTCAAGGTCACCGTCTACATCTTCGGCATCGACCTGCTCGCCGGCAGCGACGCGGCGACGCTGCTCGGCTACGTCGCCGGTGCGACCATGCTCCTCGCCTCGCTGGTCGCGCTGCGCCAGGACAACCTGAAGCGGCGCCTGGCCTACTCGACGGTCAGCCAGCTCAGCTACGTCGTGCTCGGGGCGACGCTGGCCACCACCTGGGGGGTGATCGGCGGCGGCCTGCACATCGTCATGCACGCGTTCGGCAAGATCACGCTGTTCTTCTGCGCCGGGGCGATCCTGGTCGCGGCGCACAAGACCGAGGTCAGCCAGCTCGACGGCATCGGCCGGCGCATGCCGTGGACGCTCGGCGCGTTCGCCGTCGGCGCGCTGTCGATGATCGGCCTGCCGCCGGCGGCCGGGTTCGTGTCGAAGTGGTACCTGATGCTCGGCAGCCTCGCCACCGAGCACTACTTCGCGGTCGCGGTGCTGGTCGCCAGCACGCTGCTCAACGCCGCCTACTTCGTGCCGATCGTCTACGCGGCCTTCTTCCGCCCGGAGCGGGCCGCCCACGACGGGCATGAGGGTCACGGCGGGCATGACGGGCACGCTGGGCACGGCGAGGCGCCGCTGCCGATGGTCGTCGCGCTGGTGTTCACCGCGACCCTGACCGTGCTGCTGTTCTTCTACCCCGACCCGGCGCTCGCGCTGGTCGGGCAGCTGGTGGGCAAGAACCCGTGAACGACCGCGACAGGCACTGGCTGACCACGCCGCAGGCGATCCGGCGCCTCTGGCTCGGCTACCTCGTCGTGCTGGTGCTGACCGTGCTGCCCGATCTCTTCGTCGCGCAGTACGAGCACTTCGGCATCGACGACGAGTTCGGCTTCTACGCCGGGTACGGCTTCCTGGCCTGCGCGGCGATGGTGGTCGCGGCGAAGCTGCTGGGCAAGTGGCTCAAGCGCCCGGACGACTACTATGAGCGTTAGCTTCCCCCCGGCCCTGCTGCTGCTGCTCGGCGCGCTGCTGCTGCCGCTGTGCCGGGGGCGCGTGCGCACGGCGCTGCTGCTCGGCCTGCCGCTGCTCGCGCTCGCCGCGGCCTGGGGTGTGCCCGACGGCAGCGCGCTGCGCGTCGACTTCCTCGGCCTCGAGCTCGAGCCGGTGCGCGGCAGCGGCGTGGCGCGGCTGTTCGCGACCGTGTTCGCGCTGATGGCCTTCGCCGGCACGCTCTTCGCGCTCGGGCAGTCGCGCCTGCTCGAGCAGGTCGCGGCGCTCGTCTATGCCGGCGGCGCCCTCGGCGTGACCTTCGCCGGTGACCTGGTCACGCTGTTCGTGTTCTGGGAGCTGATGGCGATCGGCTCGACGCTGGTGATCTGGGCCGCGGGCACGCCCGCCGCCTACCGCGCGAGCTTCCGCTACCTGATGATCCACCTGCTCGGCGGCGTGGTGCTGATGGCCGGCATCGCCGGGCAGTACGTCGAGACCGGCAGCATCGCGTTCACCGCGATGCAGGCCGACTCGCTGGCGCGCTGGCTGATCCTCGCCGGCTTCCTGGTCAACGTCGGCGCCCCGCCGCTGTCGACCTGGATCCCCGACGCCTACCCCGAGGCGAGCCCGAGCGGCGCGGTGTTCCTCTCCGCGTTCACCACCAAGACCGCGGTGTTCACGCTGCTGGTCGGTTTCCCCGGCACCACGCTGCTGGTCTGGGTCGGGCTGTGGATGATCTTCTACGGCATCATCTACGCGCTGCTCGAGAACGACATGCGGCGCATCCTCGCCTACAGCATCGTGAACCAGGTCGGGTTCATGGTCTGCGGCATCGGCATCGGCACCGCGATGGCGCTGAACGGCGCGGCGGCCCACGCCTTCGCGCACATCATCTACAAGGCGCTGCTGCTGATGAGCGCCGGCGCGGTGCTGTACATGACCGGCCGGCGCAAGTGCAGCGAGCTCGGCGGCCTGTTCCAGAGCATGCCGCTGACCACGCTGTGCGGCACGATCGGCGCGCTGGCGATCTCCTCGTTCCCGTTCACCTCCGGCTTCGTCAGCAAGTCGATGATCACCCAGGCCGCGGTCGACCAGCACCTGGCGACGGTCTGGTTCCTGCTGATCGCGGCCTCGGCCGGCGTGTTCCTGCACGCCGGGATCAAGTTCCCGTGGTTCGTCTTCTTCCAGAAGGACTCGGGCCTGCGCCCGCCCGACCCGCCGTGGAACATGCGCGCGGCGATGGTGCTGTTCGCGTTCCTGTGCATCGCGCTCGGCGTCTTCCCGCAGCCGCTCTACGCGCTGCTGCCGCACCCGGTCGAGTACGTGCCGTACACCGCCGCGCACCTGGTGTCGCAGTTCCAGCTGCTGCTGTTCTCGGGGCTCGCCTTCTTCGTGCTGCTGCCGCTGATGCGGCGCACCGAGACGATCAGCCTCGACTTCGACTGGTTCTACCGCGTCGCCGGCAAGCGGCTGGCGCTCGCGCTGCTGCGGCGCGGGGCGCAATCGCGTGCCCGGGTGGTCGGGCTACTCGGCGCGCGCGCCGGCCGCCTGCTCGACGGGCTGTTCCGCACCCACGGGCCGCACGGCGTGCTGGCGCGGACCTCGCCGACCGGGAGCATGGTGCTGTGGGTCGCGGTGCTGCTCGCGACCCTGCTGCTGGCGAGCTACCTGTGAGCCCGCGCGGTCAGAAGCGTTCGCTGGCCTCGAGGAACGCGGCGCGCAGCTGGCCGTAGTCGCGCGTGACCGGGAACTGCGGGAACTCCGCGACGACGTTTTCCGGCGGCGAGAACAGGATCCCGGCGTCGGCCTGGCCGAGCATCGTGGTGTCGTTGTAGGAGTCGCCGGCGGCGATCACGCGGAAGTTCAGCGCCTGGAACGCGCGCACCGCCTGGCGCTTCGGATCCGGCTGGCGCAGCCGGTAGCCGGTGACGCGGCCGGCGGCGTCGCTCTCGAGGCGGTGGCACAGCAGCGCCGGCCAGCCGAGCTGGCGCATCAGCGGCGCGGCGAACTCGTAGAAGGTGTCGGAGAGGATCACCAGCTGGAAGCGCTCGCGCAGCCAGTCGGCGAACTCGGCGGCGCCGTCCAGCGGGCCGAGCCCGGCGATCACCGCCTGGATGTCGGGCAGCGACAGGCCGTGCTCGTCGAGCAGGCGCAGCCGCTGGCGCATCAGCACGTCGTAGTCGGGGATGTCGCGGGTGGTCGCGCGCAGCGCGTCGATGCCGGTGCGCTCGGCGACGTTGATCCAGATCTCGGGGACCAGTACCCCTTCGAGGTCCAGGCAGGCGATCTCCACGATGCACTCCGCGGCTGGGATGGAGGTGGCCGGACCGTCTCCGCGGTCGCGGGCGGCGCCACGTTACCACCGGGTAGGAGGGCAGGCAACGCGCCCGGCCCGGCTGCCCATGGCCCGCGCGGGGGCGCTCAGCCGCTGCCGCGCTTGCGCCACACCAGGATGCGGTTGTTGACCGGCATCTCGTGGTCGGCGACCAGTTCCAGGCCGAGTTCGCCGGCGTACTCCTCGAGGCGCCAGGCGTCGCGCACCCCGCTGCGCGGGTCCTGGCGGCGCAGCGCGGCGTCGAAATCGGCGTTGCTCGGGCTGGTGTGGCGGTCGCCGTAGCGGAACGGGCCGTAGAGGCAGAAGTGCCCCTCTGCGCGCAGCACCCGGGCGACCCCGGCCAGCATCTGCTCGACCAGGGTCCAGGCGAGGATGTGCGCGGTGTTGCAGGAGTAGGCCTCGTCGCAGGCAGTCACCGGCCACGCGGCGGCGGCGACGTCGAGCGCCAGCGGTGGGCGCAGGTTGCCGAGGCCGGCGCTGGTGACCCGCGCGGCGATCCCGGGCAGCCGTTCCGGCAGGTCGGTGGGCTGCCAGGTCAGGTGCGGCAGGGCGTGGGCGAACTGCGCGGCGTGCTGGCCGCTGCCGCTGCCGAGTTCCAGCACCAGGCCGGGCCTGACCAACACCTCGCGCAGCACCGCCAGGATCGGCGCGCCGTTCTGCTCGGCGGCCGCGCAGAACGGCAGCGCCTGGCCGGCCGCGGGGTTCACCGGCCGGCCCCGCTGAGGATCACCTGGGTGCAGCGGAACGCGGCCAGCGGGCGGCCGTCGGGCCCGTGGCGGACGGCGGCATCCCAGACCTGGGTGGTGCGCCCGCGGTGCAGCGGCGTGGCCACGCAGTGCAGCGTGCCGTCGACCGCGGTGCCGAGGAAGTTGCTCTTCAGCTCGACGGTGGTGAAGCCGACGGCCCCGGGCGGCAGGTTGAACACCGTCGCGTAGCCGCAGGTGGTGTCGGCCAGCGCGATCACGCTGGCGGCGTGCAGGAAGCCGTTCGGCGCCATCAGCCCGGGGCTCACCGCCAGGCGGCTCTCGAGGCGGTCCGCGCTGATCGCGACCATCTCGAGCCCGACCAGGCCGGGCAGCCGGCCCTCGCCGAGCCGGTTCCAGGCGGTCACGTCGGTGCAGCCGACGAGGTCGAGCAGGTCGCGGCTCAAGGGCGCTCTCCGCGTCAGGTGGGTGGTCGGAAAACTCCGCAAGCATAGTGGCCGGATCGGCATGCCGCGCTGACCTCGGTCAGCCGTGCGGGGGAATCCGGGGACGTGGCGGCCCCGGGCCGGTAGAATGGCGGCCCCGAGGAGAGACCCGCGCCGATGCGCTACCCGGACCCCTTCGACGTCATCGTGGTCGGCGGCGGCCACGCCGGCACCGAGGCCGC